>JAGRHB010000015.1:11146-14558 GCA_020445245.1 Gammaproteobacteria bacterium | reverse complement strand
TCACCCTGAATGAATCCGCTCATCTGGCCTCCCGGGATCAGAAGCCCTGAGTGTAGCGGTTACCCAGTTTTCACACAGCCTCGGCCAGTAGCGGTCGGTCACCAATGCCTAGACGCAGCCACTTGAACGGCTGCTGTACTTTCGTAAGCTGCCGAAAGGCCCGTTCACGCCACCCGGCCGGAGCGGTCGTGCTGCCTTTGACCTGGCTATGACCGCAGTGCTAAAAACATGGGGAGACCTCAGGGTCTGTCCCTAATTACCCTTATAACGAAATTCGTTTTGCGGGCTTGAATACGGCAAGACGAAAAATCAAATTCTGTACGGGTAGGCGCCAGTGTTTGGGTTGTCACCCAGAGCACAAACGGGCAGATAGCCGTGATTGACCAATTGCGACTGCGCAGTCCGCTCTGAAACACCGAAGTGATCGGCCGCCTCTTCGATGGCGTCATCGGAAAGATCGTCGTCCAGCCGCGCCAAGAGGGCCTCTATGGGGCACAAGAACTCTGCAGCGAAGGCGCGTTGCCATTTTTGGCGAATGGTCTTGGTGTCTGCAGCGGGTAACCAATGATCCTGCTGACTCGATAACAGATGGTCACCAAGCAAGCGGGCGAACTCAAAGCGGCGTCCGGCGCGATTGTGCTTGCGCAGGATGATTTTTGCCTTGTTGTCCTCGTCACGAACCGCCAGTCCAATGGATAGTCGTGCAGAATCGAAAGGGCCATTGAAAACGCTTGCGTCGGCCAATTCCGCCAGTTCGGAAAGTGCTCTGTCATCAATGGCGTGAGCGTTCAAGCCGATGGTTCGTCGAGCAGCATGGGCGAGTGTTCGGCCGCGTTCCCAGGGACGAAGAGGGTCTGATGGAATAGTACCGAGTTGTTGTTGCGTCAGGGCAAAACGTCCTTCAATGCCTCTACCTTGGGCGATGGCATCGATGTCATTCAGGGCGTGCAACGGATCGGCCGAAGCGCAAACCGAGGCAACTTCGTCGATTACCGAACGGCCAATCGTGGTTCCGAGCTGGATGAAGCGCTCGACCACCGCGGCATCTATTTCGTCGGGGTCGTAGCCGAGCAAGGCCTCCAGTTTCCGGTAGTGGGCCAGATCGGCATCGGCCCTTTCTTCCAGCACCTCCTGCCACAGTCCCTTGAGTTCTGTGGGCAGTTGCACGGCATCCAGGCGATCGATCACCAACTGAATGAAGCTATCGACGGCCTGTTCAAATTCCTTGGTACTGATGCTGCCTCGCGCACCCGTCAGGTAATGAACCGGCTGCCCGTCGTTGGCGTCGGTTGGAATGCTCCAGTAGTGCATCCGTTCGCCATCACATGAAAAAACGAGTTGCGGCCACAAATACCCGTAGCCTGACGCGGCGACCTCGTGTGCCATCCTCCATGATGAATTGGCTCGATTGCCTACCGGCAGGGGCTCGTAACGCAGGCGCCACCAGGATGAGGCGAGCCATGCCGCAAGGGGATAAGCCGATACACGGGTGCTGCGTTTGACCGACTGCGACCAGTCATCCAGGTTGCGGGTGAGTGGCTTTCCGTCGATCTCAATGGTGAGTGGCCCGGAGGTGCGGCAGATTTCAGGCGCGTCATTGCTCGCATCTTCCCAGGGCTCGATGGTGAGCTGCAGCGTCATGGCTTTACCCAACGCGCCTGCACCGACGCGCAGAATGGATCGGTCGGGACCAAGGGGTAACCGTGGTAGGTGCCTCGTTCCACGTTATCCAGACGTGCTTCCAGCACGGTGTCGCCTTTGATTGTCCAGACCATCCGGGGCCAGCCGTTTTCTATTCCTGCGCTGACCAGACCTTGCTCAATTCCGGTTGCCAGCAGCTTCTGGGCTTCGGCTCGCGAAAAAACCTCAACGACGTCGCAAAGCGTCTTTCCGGAACGGGGGCCGCTGGGTGGCGTCAGGCCATAATCTCCGGGATTACGTTTGTGAGCCGGGTTGCCGACGTAAACGGCGCGCTCCGACAAATCTTTCAGCTCAGCTTTTTCGGCTGCAGTCGTCGGCATCGGTGCGATGCGTCGGTTCAGATTGTGGTGCTGTCTGGCCATAATGAGTTGATTTTAGCCTGATTTCCCAGTCCGAGGCTCAACTGTCTGTGCCTTCGGCATGGCTCACCGTCGTCTTCTTCGCCGGGTTGGTGACGGCATTTCCCAGGCGTTCAGCGCATCGTGAGAGATTTCGACGGGTAAAAGGGGTAAAAGGGGCCAGGCTCGAATTTCTCCACTTGGTACAATTCGCAGCCACCCGAAACCAGACCCCGACAGTGATTCCCGCCCATGGCCCTCAGTCCACCATCGTCAAGGCCGAGTTCCAGATCAGCGACATGGACCGGCACTACTACCAGGGCCACAACCTGACCATCGCCAGCCATCCCTCCGAGTCCGACGAGCGCATGATGGCCAGGATTCTGGCCTTCGCCCTGCACGCCGGCGAGGGCCTGGAGTTTGCCGGGGAATCAGCAAGTGGCCCGGATGGAGTGAAACGGAATCCGGGGTGAACGATACGCCGTTGCCCCGGTTTTCCCGGGTTCCGCTGGGAAAAAAGGGGACGGAGGCATTTAGTTTGCAGGCCAAGGGAATCAGGAGTCCTGCATAGCAGTGGCCATGAATGACCGTGGTACTTCTGCAACCTGCCATTAAAGCGCTGTCTACTCGATCGGCAGCTAAGGTCGCACACCAGACCTTCGTCTGCGACTACGGGAATGGCGGGGCAGGGTCAATTTGAGCCATTTCGACCCGATCCACTTGAAATGCATCCTGACGCCCGGGCTACCGTGCCGGGGCATGTCTCTCTTCCAGGTCAGTAACTGGCCAGCACAGTACACAAACCGCAAACGGGCGCCGAACCCTGCGCGAACCCGGATACTCGGTATCCGCCCACGGACAGTGTACTGAACCGATCGGGCATAAACGGTAACGCCCGGCAAGCAAAAAAACGCACACCTCAAATCGCCGGTGCTGTCACCGCGCATAGCGGCAGCTGTCGGTACAATCCGGCGCATCGCACCGCAGCCGAACCGAGCACACATGCCTTCAGCACAGACCCACGCGACCAAACCCACCGACGCGCTCGACCATATCCGCGGCATCCTCGGCCGCCAGTCGGTCGAGCGGGAGTTGGCCGGACGCAGCGCCGGCCCGCGCCACGAACTGCAGCATGAGCTGCTGTTGCGCCAGCAGAAAGGCGCACTGTGGCGCGAGGTCAACCAGCTGCACCCGGCAGACATCGCGTTCGTCCTGGAGAACCTGCCGCTGACCGAACGGCGCGCGGTGTGGGAGGAGGTCGAGCCCAGGCACAACGGCGCGGTGCTGCTCGAGGTCAGCGACGCGGTGCGAGCCAACCTGCTCGACTGGATGGACCGGCAGGAGGTACTCGATGTCACCACCCACCTGGACAG
>JAGRHB010000015.1:8896-11047 GCA_020445245.1 Gammaproteobacteria bacterium | reverse complement strand
CAGCGACGCGGTGCGAGCCAACCTGCTCGACTGGATGGACCGGCAGGAGGTACTCGATGTCACCACCCACCTGGACAGCGACGAGATCGCCGACCTGGTCCCCGACCTGCCGCAGGACGTGGTGCCGAGCCTGATGGAACGCCTGGCCCCGGCGGACCGCCAGGTGGTGCAGTCGGCGCTGTCGTTTCCCGAGGGCAGTGTCGGCAGCCTGATGGAGTTCGACGCCACCGCGATCCGCGCCGACGTAGCCCTCGACGTGGTGCTGCGCTGGCTGCGCCGGCGCGGCTCGCTGCCGACCGGTGTCGCCACCCTGCCTGTGGTCGACCGCGACGGCGTGCTGCAGGGCGTGCTGCGCCTCGACCGCCTGCTCACCCGGCCGGGTGACACGCTGGTGGCCGACAGCATGGACCGGGACCCGGTCGCGTTTCATATCGGCGACCGCGCGGCCGACGCCGCGCATGCCTTCGAGCGCTACGACCTGATCGCCGCACCGGTCACCAATATCCACGGCACCCTGGTCGGGCTGCTCAAGGTCGAGGCGGTACTCGACCACGTCAAGGCCGCGAGTCAGCGCGACCTGCTCAGCCAGGTCGGCCTGCGCGAGGAAGAGGACCTGTTCGCCCCGGTATGGAAGTCGGCGCGCAACCGCGGCCTGTGGCTGGCGCTCAACCTGGTCACCGCGTTCATCGCGTCGCGTGTGATCGGCCACTTCGAGGGCGTGATCGAACAGATCGTCGCACTCGCCGCCCTGATGCCCATCGTCGCCGCGGTCGGCGGCAATACCGGCAACCAGACCCTCGCACTGGTGATCAGGGGCTACGCACTGGG
Organism: Gammaproteobacteria bacterium; assembly: GCA_020445245.1. The sequence continues at coordinate 10,219 of JAGRHB010000015.1, read as the reverse complement.
CCAGATCGCACCAAGCGCGTTCCGCCGTCTGCTGCTCAAGGAAAGCGCGGTCGGTTTCGTCAATGGCACCGTATGGGGCGGCACGATGGCTGTCGCCACGCTGTTGCTGTACGGCGATCCCGGCATGGCACTGGTGATGTTCGCGGCGATGCTGCTGACCCTCACCTTCGCCTCGCTGGCCGGGGCGTTCACCCCGGCGCTGCTGCGCAGGCTCGGGCAGGACCCCGCCTACGGAAGTGCGATCCTGGTCACAGGATTCACCGACAGCCTGGGTTTTTTCATCTTCCTCGGCCTGGCCGCGGCCTTCCTCGTCCGCTGATCCGCGTAGACTGGCGGTGCCAGTGCGCCCGGCCGACTGAACCCGGCCATTCAGCGCCGGTTCAGCATCGAACAGCTGAAATGAAACCATGTACCCGGTGAACCATCACCCGGTGGCACTGGTCTTAGCGCGATGACATCCCGCGAGGGACGTCATGCAAGCGCAGCCGCCTGGCCAATCGAGCGGACAATCGAGGCGACAGATGTTGAGGAAAAATCAATGAACACACTCACCAAGCGAACGGCACTGCTGTGTGCCATCACTGTCGGCATGGCCGGCTGCGCCACTGACGACCCGAACCAGCGCGCCAAGGTCGGTGCGGCCGTGGGGGCGGTGGCAGGTGCAGTCCTCGGCCATCAACTCGACGGCAAGTCCGGTCGTTTCGTCGGGGCCGCGGTCGGCGCACTGGCCGGCGGCGGGGTCGGTCACTACATGGACAACCAGCAGAAGGACTTCGAATCGCAGATGCAGCGCGAGCGCGACGCGAACCAGCTCGAGATCGAACGCATGCGCGACGATACGCTGAAGCTCACCGTCGATTCGGAGGTGTCGTTCGACTTCAACAAGGCCAACATCAAGACGGCGTTCCGCCCCTCGCTGGACAAGCTGGCACAGCTGATTCTCAAATACGACCGTACCGTGGTGCACGTGGTCGGTCACACCGACAGCGTCGGATCGGATGCCTACAACCAGACCCTGTCGGAACAGCGCGCGATGAGCGTGGGTGACTACCTGGCCTCGTATGGCGTGCCGCGCGACCGTCTGCGTACCGAGGGCCGCGGCGAGCGCGAGCCGCGCGCCGACAACGCGACCGAGGCCGGTCGCCAGCTCAACCGCCGGGTCGAGATCTTCGTCAAGCCGATCGTCGAGGGCCAGGAGCAGAAGGCCTACGAGTCGCCGCGCTACTACTGATGCGGTGAGGCCATCGCCTGCGCGGCTACAGGCGATGGCCCCGATTCAGCCGCCGGTGCAGGTCATCTCGTGCACCAGCTCACCCAGCCGGA
>JAGRHB010000015.1:3147-8796 GCA_020445245.1 Gammaproteobacteria bacterium | reverse complement strand
GCCTGCGCGGCTACAGGCGATGGCCCCGATTCAGCCGCCGGTGCAGGTCATCTCGTGCACCAGCTCACCCAGCCGGATCACCGCGTGCTCGATGCGCGCATCCCAGGGATAACCACAGTTCACCCGCACGAAGTTGCGGAACTTGCGTGTCGCCGAGAACATCATCCCCGGCGTCAGGCTGATTTTTTCGCGCAGCGCCCGGTTGAGCAGTTCCAGGGCATCGATCCCGCGCGGCATCTCCACCCAAAGCACGAATCCACCCTGCGGATTGCTGATACGCGTGCCCTCGGGCAGGTGGCGCGCCAGCATGAAGCGCATCTTCTCCACCTGCAGCCGATAGGCGCGGCGCAGCCGCACCAGGTGGCGTTCGTATTCGCCGCTGCGCAGGTAATCCGCCATCGCCATCTGCGGCAGGCTGCACATCGCCGAGGAGGTCGCCTGCTTCCATTCGATCACATCGTCGCGCCAGTGATCGGCGACGACCCAACCGATCCGGTAACCGGGCGCTATGGTCTTGGAGAACGATGAACAGGTCAGCACCAGCCCCTTGCTGTCGTAACACTTGGCGACCGCCGGGCGGCGATCGCCAAAATACAGGTCACCGTAGATATCGTCCTCGATCAGCGGAATACCTGCCGGTTCGAGCAGGCCGACCAGGCGCTGTTTGCGTTCATCGGGCATCAGCGAGCCGAGCGGATTGCTGAAATTCAGCACCGCGACCACGGCCTTGATATCCATCGTCTCGATTGCACTTTCCAGCGCATCCAGACACATCCCTGTCTCCGGATCGGAATCGATCTCGACCGCCAGCAGCCCCATACGCTCGATCAGCCGCAGTACCGAGAAATAGGTCGGTGACTCGACCGCGACGATGTCTCCACGCCGTGTGACCGACTGCAGACTCAGCGCCAGGGCCTCGCTGCAACCCGAGGTGACGATCACGTTGTCGGGGTCGATCGCCAGGCCGAGGTCGACGTAGCGACGCGCAATCTCGTGGCGCAGTTCGACATTGCCGGGCGGGAAGCAATAGCCGATCGCACGTTCGGGGTGACGTGCGGCGGCCCTCTGGGTGGCCCGCAGCACACCCTTTACCGGCATCAGTTCGACACTGGGTACCGCGGCCCCGAGCGGCACCACCTCGGGATCGTTGGCGACGCTGAAGATCTCCTCGAACAACTCGCCGAAACGCACCTTGCGCGGCTGCTGACTGACCGCGGTCTTGCGCGGCACCGGGGAATCCTGCGGCCGCCCCGCCGCACCGTCGACGTAATAGCCTGACTGCGGACGCACACGCAGCACACCCAGATCCTGCAACGCCGCATAGGCCTGGCTGACGGTCGAAATGCTGACCCGCAACTGCCTGCTCATCGCCCGCAGCGAGGGCGCACGGTCGCCCGGCTTGAGCGTCCCGGCCTCCACCAGGCCCCGAACGTGCCGGATGACCTGATCGTAGAGAAACTCCTGGCTCGACACCTGTACCGAAACTGTCATGTCGCACTCCAAACTGTACTCATTACATTTCTGTTTTTCTGTAACTGTTGGTGTAACAGTAGCCCAACTAAGCTGAACCTGTGAGCAATTCCCCGGCCAAGGGGGATCTGGTGATACGGGAGAACGACATGACCACGATGACGCTGAACTATTCGCCCACCGGCAACGGCTACCCGGGCACGGCCCTCGCGCGCGCGATCGCACTCGGGTGCCTGTGGCTGCAGCGGGCGAGACAACGCCGGCAGTTGTCGCAACTGGCCGACTGGCAGCTCGATGACATCGGGATCAGCCGCAACGCCGCACAGACCGAGGCGGCGAAGACTTTCTGGCAGGAATGAGCCGCTGGAGGTGCCGCGGAGTCGGGCCTCAGACCGCCCTTTGCAGGTAACAGGCGCCGTCATCCGATGCCATACAGGGGCCGTACGGCTGCTGCGGCGTGCAACGCACCAGGAACAACGGGCAATCCAGCGGTAGTTTGCGGCCGAGCGCCACCGCCGCACACTCACAGCCGTCCGGCATCCCACCGGCCTCCGAAATCAGTTCGCCGCGATAGTCCGGAAAACGCCGGTCGGCATTGAACACGTCATAGGTGCGGCGCATACGAAATGCCGTGCCTTGTACTTCCCCCAGCCCCCTCCAGTCGCCGGAGACCAGTTCGAACACGCGATCGATCTGGTCGCGGGCCAGAGGATTCCCATCCGGCCGGACCAGACCACGGTAAAAGTTATCGACCCGCGCCTCGCCGTTGCAGTGCTGCTGCAGCACCGCGTGAACCGCTGAAAGGATATTCGAGTACGTGTAACCCGCCACCGCTGCGGGACGCCGATAATCAGCGCTGACCCTTTCCCAACCCTGCGTACCCGTCACCGCGCAGCGGTTGCCCGGCAACAGCAGCGCATCGATGTCGGCGGCCTCGCCGTTGAGCACCTGCTCGACCAGCGGTTCCACCCGCCTGCCGCACAACAGGATCGACAGATTGTCCGGCAGCCCCTCGAGCACCATGCCAGCAAGAGGTGCCAGCAGCGACTCGAAACCGGCAACGAAGAACACCACGTCGCGTTCGGGTTCGGCGCGCGCCACCATCACCGCCTGCACCGGGGCAGAGACCACGCGTACGTCGGCGCCATGCTGCTGCGCGTCGAGAAGTGAGCGTCGGCCACCGACGTCTCGATTCAACGGCAGGCGCAGCAGGTTTTCGCCCACGAGCAGCGTCAACGGGTGGCATTCGGTCAGGCGGAGCGCCTGGTAGACATCGGCCTCGGGACAGATGCTCGCCGCACAACCCGGCCCGGAAACCAGTTCGACCTTGCGCGGCATCGCGCGGCGCATCCCGGACAGAACGATGACGCGCTCCTGATCACCGCACAGATTGAAGATCCGCACACTGCGCGCAAGCGGCAGCGCCTCGATGGCCGCCAGGGAATCGCGAACGTTGCTGGTCGATGTCACGGGATACTCACCAGGGGTCATGGATGGTGGGGCGGGCCCTCTGTGCTGAAGCAGGGCGCGCACTGAACCAGGTGTCGGACGATGCTGCAGTACAGTTGGACGGCGCCACAACCCCGCCGGCAGCCTGGCAGCGGGGGAATCACCGTATACCTTGATTTGGATCAATATCGGTCGCCCCACAGGCGGCCGCACAAATCGCCGCGGCACGATTCAGAAGCACAACAAATACGTCTAAAATCGTGTCGCAGCCAATTTGGAAAACGATTCATGCACAACAGACGCACGGTACGCGTGTGCCGACCGATCACCGCCGTATTGGCGACACTGGCCACTCTGTTCAGTGCGACGGTGCCGGCACTGCAATCGGGCCAGGAACTGCTCGACGAGGCCAACCGGCGCATCAGGAATATCTCCACCCACGAACTGGAAGAGGCCATCGGTAGACGCCCCGACACCGTTCTGATCGACGTGCGCACCCCGCGCGAGATCCACCTGCTCGGCGGCATGATCGACGCCCCCCGCAGCTACAACATCCCGCGCGGTTGGCTGGAATTCCGGGTGGCGGAGACGGTGCCCGACCCCGACACGCCGGTCGTCGTGTACTGCGGCATCAACCAGCGCAGCCCGCTGGCAGCCGCAACCCTGATGCAGATGGGTTACTCCGATGTGAGCAACTATGCAGACGGCTTCTTCACCTGGCGGGACAGCGGCCTGCCGGTCGAGGCGCCCGATCTGGCGCTGGACTCGATGCTGTTCAGCAGACCGCGCGAGGTCGCCGACGGCGTATGGTCTGCAATCGGCGCGACCGAGCCGCCGAGCTACGAGAACTCGGGCCACAACAACAACCTGTCGTTCATCGTCACCGACGATGGCGTGCTCGTGGTCAATGCCGGTGACAACTACCTGCTGGCGCGCGCCCTGCATGAGGAGATCAAGAAGCTCACCGATCAACCGGTGAGGTACGTGGTCCTGGAAAACGGCCAGGGCCATGCCGCGATGGGCTCGGCGTACTGGAAGGAACAGGGTGCCACGATCATCGCCCACGCCGATACCCTGACCGAGCTCAAGGCGCGCGGTGAGGCGATCGCGCAGCGCGTGCTGCGTCGCTCACGAGACAAGGGCATGGGCACGCGGCTGGTACTGCCCGACGAGACCTTCGAGGACAAACGCGTCATCGAGATGGGGAACAGGCGAATCGAGCTGCTGCACCTCGGGCCGGCGCACAGCCCCGGCGACATCTCCGTGTGGTTACCACAGCAAAAGGTCGTCATCGCCGGCGATATCGCCTTTCACCAGCGCATGCTGCCGGTGTTCGAGCATACCGATACCGCCGCCTGGATCCGGACCTGGGACAGTTTCGCCGCGCTCGGTGCGCAGATCGTCGTGCCCGGTCACGGGGTGCCGACCGACATGACCGAGGTCACCCGGTATACCCGCGACTACCTGGCCTACATGCGTGCGCAGATCGGCGCCCTGATCGAAAACGGTGGTGGTCTCGAGGACGTATCGTCGATCGACCAGTCGGCCTATTCGCACCTCGACACCTACGACGAACTTGCCAAGCTCAACGCCAGCCTGATCTTTCGCGCGATGGAGTTCGAATAACGCAACCTCACTCGGTTGCGGGCAGCCTGTTCACGCCGCCACCGCGTGACCGCCGGGCACCAGCGGCCGCCGGCGGTCGAGACGCTGCCAGACGCGCTCGTGAAAATAGAAGGCCACGGTGTTGACTGCCGGTTCGATCAGCGCCAATGCACCGCCGATGACGATATCCCCGGTCAGCAGGTACGCCACCGTGAACGCGATACCGAAGTGCATGACGGCAAAGGTGATGGTCTTGGTCATGGTCCTGCTCCGTCGAGGCCGATTCATGACAATAATGATAATGATTGTCATTTGAATGACAAATGAATTATCCCAAGCGGGACCATAGTTTCTGACTATATAACTGGCCCTCATGGTCCAACCGCCTCACCGGACCGGCGGGCGCCCCCACAGTCCGGCGAAACCGCGGTGATTGGCGAGCGCGACCCCAAGCAGGATCAATGCCCCGCCCAGCAGCATGTTCAACGTAAGAGTCTCGCCGAGCAGCAGTGCGCCCCACAGGATGGCAAACACCGGGATCAGGTAGGTGACGGTAAGGGTGCGTGTCGGTCCGACCTCGCGGATCAACTGGAAATAGATCAGGAACGCCAGCGAGGTCGAGAAAACCGCCAACGCAAACACCGCCGACACCACCGTCAGATCGGGCAGCTGCGGTGGCGGGAAAAACGGCAGCAGCGGCAGCAGGGCAACGGCCGCGCCGAGCTGGCTGCCGGTGACGAACACCAGCGCCGGCACCTGCATCAGGCGGCGCTTGGCCATGTTGGCCGCGAACACGTACGACACCGCCGCCGCCAGCCCGGTCGCGATCGGCAACAACGGCAGCACGCCGCCTTCCTGCGGGCCCCCGACCAGCACCACGACGCCGAGAAAGCCCAGCACCACGCCGAGGCCGCGCGCACGGTCGAGCGGTTCGGCATACACCAGGAAACCAATCAGCGCGGCGAAGATCGGGACCGTCGCGTTGAGTATCGAGGTCATGCCCGCGGTGAGGTACACCGACGAATAGGCCAGCAGGGTGAATGGGAGGGCCGCATTGAGGCAACCCACCCACAACAGCAGCCGCCAGTGTCTGCGCAGGGACGGCAGTTGCCGGCGCTGCGCCAG
>JAGRHB010000015.1:1789-3049 GCA_020445245.1 Gammaproteobacteria bacterium | reverse complement strand
AGGCCGCATTGAGGCAACCCACCCACAACAGCAGCCGCCAGTGTCTGCGCAGGGACGGCAGTTGCCGGCGCTGCGCCAGCAGCGGCAGCAGGACCAGCCCAGCGATCAGCACCCTGACCTCGATCAGCCACACCGGCCCGAGCACCGGCGCGGCGACACGCATGAACAGGAAGGAACCGCCCCACAGGGCCGCCAGAAACAACAAGGCAGGATAGAAAGGTACGGCCAAGCGGGGCTGTCCGGGTATTGCGCAGCGTCAGGCGTCGAGGACGGCCAGCGCCTGGTCGAGCACCATCCGTACATCGTCGGCGCCTGCCCCGGTGCCACCGAGCACACGCACGCCCCAGATCGTCGCCATCAGGAACTTGGCCAGCGCCCGGGGCGAGCGGCGTGGCGCCAGCAGCCCAGCAGCATGAGCGGCCTGGAGGGCCTCGGCCAATTCACGTTCGATGGCATCGAGGTGCCGTCGCAGCCGAGACCGCACCACAGCATTGTGCCGTCCCACCTCGAGCACGGTATTGACCAGAAAACAGCCGCGGATCGCGCGCTCGCCGTCGGCATCGGCAAGTCCGCCAACGAAGCGGCGGACGCCTTGCAGCGGGTCCGGTGCGGCGGCCAGCGTGGCGTGCAGGTGTGCAAGCGTCTGACCGGCGTAGTGATCCAGGGTGGCGAGGAACAGCCCCTCCTTGGACTCGAACGCGGCATACAGGCTGCCGGGCTGCAGGTGCGTGGCCTCGACCAGCCGGCTGATGCTGGTATCGCCGTAACCGTGTGCCCAGAAAACGGCGGTCGCCTGGGCCAACACCTCCTCACGATCGAAACTCACCGGTCTGGCCACGCCACTCACCCTTCGTTCTTGTCGATATCAATTATAGCGCCTGATGAAATACTTGAATGATCATTCCATAACAGCTATAAATTCTTGAACCTTTACTCAATAATCCAGAGAGATACATGTCCAATCTGTTTCAGACGATCGCCGAATACGATGCTGCCAAGGCAAAGCGCGTCCCCGCGGACGTACTGCAGACCATGGCCGCGACGACCCGGCAGCTGGAGACCATGGGCATCACCGATCGCAGCCTCAAGACCGGGGACAGGGCACCGGATTTCCTGCTTCCCAACCACCTGGGCAGACCACGACGCCTGACCGAGCTGCTGGCTGATTCGGTGGTCGTACTCAGTTTCTATCGCGGCGGCTGGTGCCCCTACTGCAACATGGAGCTGCATGCGCTGCAGCAGTCGTTGCCCGAAATCCGT
>JAGRHB010000015.1:0-1690 GCA_020445245.1 Gammaproteobacteria bacterium | reverse complement strand
AGTTTCTATCGCGGCGGCTGGTGCCCCTACTGCAACATGGAGCTGCATGCGCTGCAGCAGTCGTTGCCCGAAATCCGTGCCAGCGGCGCCGAACTGGTGGCGATCTCACCCGAACTTCCGGACAAAACGCTCGACACCCAGGCTCGTCACGCGCTTGAATTCGACGTGCTGAGCGACCGCGGCAACCGTGTCAGCGAGGCATTCGGCCTGGCGTTCGAACTGCCGGAGCAACTGCGTCCGATCTACCGCTCGCTCGGCATCGACATCCCCGCGTACAACGGCGACACCAGCTTCACCCTGCCGGTACCGGCCACCTACGTGGTGGACAGCGACGGCATCATCCGCTTCCACTTCGTCAACGCCGATTACACGCGGCGCCTCGAACCGGACGAGTTGCTGCGAGCACTGCGCGGCCAGTGGCCGATGCACGCTTCGCCTGGGTTGACGTGAAGCCCGCGGAGTGAACCTGCGCCCCCTCTACCTCCGGGAGAGTATGGAGAGAGGGAAACGGCCATGGCCGGCAGCCGCCTCAAGATTTGGGGCGACGGACTGCCATGGCCGTTAGAATGGTGGCTGTACCGGGTCGGCCGATACGCCCGACCCTTCTTCCAGCAACCGGGAGCCTGACCGATGGCCATCTGGGTCGACGCCGACGCGTGCCCGCGGGCGATCCGCGAGATCCTCTACCGTGCCGCCGAGCGCTGCCAGGTTGCGCTGACCCTGGTCGCCAACCAGACGATCGAGATACCGCGTTCACGCCACGTACGGATGTTGACGGTATCGGCCGGTTTCGACGTGGCAGACAACGAGATCGCACGCCGGGTGGAAGCCGGCGACCTGGTGGTGACATCGGATATCCCGCTGGCGGCGGATGCGATCGCCAGGCACGCCGAGGTGGTCAGCCCACGCGGCGAACGTTTTACCCCCGACAATATCCGCGAGCGCCTGACGATGCGCGACTTCATGGACACGCTGCGCAGCAGCGGCCTGACCAGCGGCGGACCGCCGCCGCTGTCACCGACCGACCGACAGGCTTTCGCCAATGCACTCGACAGTTACCTGGCGAGACACTGATGAAACGCGTCCTGCCGGGGAACACCGTCAGGCGTCGCGCTTGGGGCCCTTGTTGAGCGACAGGCGCGGTTTCGGTGGCTTGTCACCTGCCGGCTTGCCCCTTTTCTTCGGATAGCCGCCGCCCGGTTTGGTGCCGGTCCGGGCAGCTGCGCCCTTGCCGCCCGACTTGTAGGCCGGCTTGCGGTCTTCGCCGTTCGTCGAATCACCCGCTGCACGCCCGCGCTCCCTGGCGGGCCCCTTGGCGACGAAGGGTTTGCGCGGTGGCGTCTGCCCGGTCTCACGACCCTGCGCGAAGCGCTTCGGCGTCCGCTCGGGTCGCGGCGTCCCATCCGCGTGTGCTGACTTTTCGTACCGCCGCGGCGGGCGATCTGTTGCCGCACCCTGACCGGCATCGTGGCGCGGTCGCTTCGGTGGGCGGGCAGTGCCCTTGTCCGCAGTACGCGGCGGACGTTTTGTGGCCGGCGCCACGTTCGCCGGATCGAATTCGCTGAGCGGCTGAATCGCCAGTCGCTGCTGGCAAACCCAGGTGTTCTGCAGGTCGCGCATGGTCTCGGCCGGCATCCCGGCCGGCAGATCGACGGTGCTGAAATCGTCGAAGATCTCGATATGGCCTATG
>JAGRHB010000159.1 GCA_020445245.1 Gammaproteobacteria bacterium | reverse complement strand
CCAAACATAGATGTCGCCGAAGGTCCTTGGTCGATGCGGCATGGTGCCATACCCGGCGTTGCTGCCTGTAGTGTCGAATACGCGGAATTGCCGAGGATAATCCCGGGGACCGTGCTGCCTATCGACCGCCGTTCGCTGTCTCATGCGCCGTCTTGTCACGATATTCGCACAGGTCCTCGATCAGGCAGGAGCCACAGCGCGGCTTGCGGGCGATGCAGGTGTAGCGTCCGTGCAGGATCAGCCAGTGGTGGGCGTCGATCAGGAATTCCTTTGGCACCACGCGCATCAGGCGTTTTTCCACCGCGAGCACGGTCTTGCCCGGTGCGATCCCGGTGCGGTTGGCTACGCGGAAGATATGGGTGTCGACCGCCATCGTGGGCTGGCCGAACGCGGTGTTGAGGACCACGTTGGCGGTCTTGCGTCCGACCCCGGGCAGCGCCTCGAGTGCCGCGCGGTCGGCCGGGACCTGGCCGCCGTGATCGCGTTGCAGGATTGCACAGGTCCTTATGATGTTTTCCGCCTTGCTGTTGTAAAGGCCGATGGTCCGGATATACGGCTTCAGCCCTTCGACCCCCAGTGCGTGGATGGTTTGTGCGGTGTTCGCCACCGGGAACAACCGTGCCGTCGCCTTGTTGACGCCTTTGTCGGTGGCCTGGGCCGACAGGATGACGGCGATCAGCAGCTCGAACGGGGAGGAATAGTACAACTCGGTCGTGGGCTGCGGATTGGCGTCGTGCAGCCGTTCGAAGATTGCCTGCCGTTTGGCCTTGTTCATGCGACCTGTCTGTCCTCATGGTCTGACGTGTGATGCGGGTCCCCGGCACTGGCCGGCGGACTGCTAATATCGGCGCCAATGATAGCAACAGTGCCCGGGCGACCCGACCGCCCGGTATGCACAAGGCATGTGGTGGATCTGATGCTAAAAAATCTCCTCCCCCCGGAGATCCGCGATTCCCAGGAGTTTCAATCCGCGCTGATCCGCCTGTCGATCTGGGCGCTGATGGTGGTGGTTCTCGGGGTCGCTCACACGTTCGGCGACTACGGCTTCACCTGGAACCAGTACTTTGCGCTGTTTGCGGTGCACCTGGTGTGGTACGCGGGAATTCTGTACAGCACCGTAAGGCGCCCCCAGTTGTGGCGGGCGCGCACCTACATGAGCATCTTCGCCGACCTCAGCGGCACCACGCTGATCATCTACCTGACCGGCAACGCGACCGGGCCGTTCTACCTGCTGTATGCGGTTTCCTTCCTTTCGCAGGGAATGCGTTACGGCAAGACCAATCTGCTGCTGGCCTCGGTCTGCAGCCTGGTTGCGTACACCGTGGTCGCCGCGATGCTGGGGCATTGGCAGACCCAGACGCTGGAGGTCATGTTCGTGGCGCTGGTGCTGGTGGTGCTGCCGGCCTATGAATACACCTTGCTGCGCAAGCTGCAGACTGCCAAGCAGGCGGCGGAGACGGCCAACCGCGCGCGCGGTGATTTTCTTGCGACGATGACCCACGAATTGCGCACACCGCTGTCCGGTGTCATCGGCATGGCCGGGTTGCTCAAGCGCACCGAGCTGGATGACGAACAACGCGAATACCTGGATTCGATCAATACCTCGGCCAATGTGCTTCAGGCGCTGATCGGCGACATCCTCGATCTGTCGAAGATCGATGCCGGCAAACTGCAGCTCAAGCCCGCACCTTTTGTCGTGCGCGAATCGTTGAACGAGACCTGCTGGGCATTGAGCAGCCAGGCGCTGGACAAGGGGGTTGAGCTGATCTGCCGCGTCGCCCCGGACGTGCCCGAGCGTGTCCTCGGTGATGAGCTGCGTTTTCGGCAGATCCTGTTCAACCTGATCGGTAATGCCACCAAGTTCACCGAGAAGGGACACATCTGCGTGCATGTGCGCATAAAGCCGGCCGACCAGGACGTCGCCGCGACACACCTGCAGATCCTGATCAGTGACACCGGTATTGGTATCCCCGCCGATCGCGTCGACCGCGTGTTCGAGAGCTTCTGGCAGGCGGATCCATCGTCGACCCGGCGGTATGGCGGCACCGGCCTTGGCACTGCGATCGCACGCGACCTGGCACGGCTGATGGGCGGGAGCATCGGGGTGCTCAGCGAGGCCGGTCGTGGCAGTCAGTTCTGGGTGAAGCTGCCGCTGCTGATCGACGAGGCTCTCGATCCGCCAGAGCCGCCAAAGGTGCTGCGCGGGGCGCACGCACTGGTATTCGAACAGAACGAGCAGAGTGCCGCCGCGATCGTTGAGGTGTGTGAGGCGGCCGGTATGCAGGCAGTGGTGGTCAGCAACATCGACCAGCTCGGTGCCCTCGACAGCGCGCCAGCTGGCGAAGGACATCGGGTGGTGCTGGTCGTGGATGCGCCACGCGGTCTGGATCTCGACCGTATCGGCAATCTGGTTCACAAGTTGTTGGGTGATGACGTGCCCGTCGTCTATCTGCACTATCCACGGCGCAGTCCGGCCATCGCCGATAAGGCAGCCCGGCGCGCGTTCAAGCCGGTCAATGCGGCTCAGTTGTGGAGCGCGATGGCCGGGGTCATCAGTCTGGAAGAGCCGGGCAACGCCGAGCGGCCGTCAGGGCCGGCCGATGCACCGGAGGTGACGATGACCGGACGCCTGCTGGTCGCCGAGGATGACGAGGTGAACGCCAGGTTGATCGGCAGTCTGCTGCGCCGCACCGGGTGTGAGGTCACGCTGGTCAGGGACGGTGGCGCGGCCTTGCAGGCAGCCATCTCACAGGTATTCGATCTGGCGTTCATCGACCTGCGGATGCCGGTGATGGACGGCATCGATTTCACCCGCGCCTTCCGCGCGCAGGAGAAGGCAGGCACACATCTGCCGATCATCGCCATCACTGCGAACGCGGCCGAAGAGGCGCGTGCTGATTGCCTGCGTGCCGGTATGGACGAGTTCGTCACCAAGCCGATCGATCCGGCGATCATCCGGGAATTGATCCAGCGCTACAGGGTGGCATGCGTCGACACCTGATTTGCCGGCTGATCGCTCAGGCGGTCGCCGTCTGCGCGTCCACCAGTGGGGCCGGCTTTCTGCGGTGCAGGCGCCTGTCGATGATGTTCTTCAACGCGATCATCATACCCAGTCCCATGAATGCGCCGGGAGGCAGGATGGCCAGCAGGATGCCGGGGTAGTCATCACCGATCGACCAGCGCCACGCCCGCGCGGCTTCTCCGAACATCAGGTGCGCGCCGTCGAACAGCGTACCCTGGCCGATCAGTTCGCGGCTGCCGCCGAGTACCACCAGTGCGAGGGTGAAGCCGATGCCGATCGACAGGCCGTCGACCAGAGCGTGTGATGCCCGATTGCGCGAGGCGAATGCCTCGGCGCGGCCGATGATCGTGCAGTTGGTCACGATCAGCGGGATGAAGATGCCAAGCACCTTGTACAGGCCATGGAAGTGCGCATTCATCACCAGTTCGACGGTGGTCACAAACGAGGCGATGATCAGCACGAATACCGGCAGGCGGATCTCCGGGCGCACCCAGTTGCGGATCAGCGACACCGTGACGTTCGACATCGCCAGCACCAGTGTCGTCGCGAGACCGAGACCCAGCCCGTTGATCAGGGTGTTGGAAACGGCCAGCAGCGGGCACAGCCCCAGCAGTGCAACCAGTGCCTGGTTGTTGTTCCACAGGCCGTCCAGGACGATCTTTCGGTAACCATCAGCCATTGCGCTTCTCCGTCGCGGCCGCTTCGGACTCGAACAACCGGGTCTTGTGTGCGGCAAAGTAGTCCAGGCTCGCCTTTACTCCGCGTACCACCGCGCGCGGGGTGATGGTGGCGCCGGTGAACTGGTCGAACACGCCACCGTCGCGCTTCACCTTCCATCCCGACGGCGCCGGGTCCGAGAGTGACTTCCCGTCGAAGGAGCGGATCCAGTCAGTGCGCTCGATCTCGACTTTGTCACCCAGGCCCGGCGTCTCGTGATGTGTCAGCACGCGCACCCCGGCAAGGCTGCCATCGTATCGTATGGCCACGATCAGCTGTATCGAGCCACTGTAGCCCTGGGTGACGACCGGGCTGAGGACCGCGGCCACGGGCGCACCGGCGTGTCGGGCGCGATAGACGCGGGTCCGCGCCGCACCCAGATCGACGGGTGCCGAGACGTCGATCACGTCGTTGAGCATGTCGTTGTCGATCTGCTGTGCGGGCACCATCACCTGCAGCTGTTGCAGAAGGGCCTCGCGCTCGTTGCGTGCGATGCGCTCGGCGGTGCTCTCGTAACTGAGGCCGACCAGGCCGGCACCTATCACCCCGAACAGGCCGAGCAGCAGGCCGGACATCAGGATCGGCAGGCTACGCATCGCTGCCCTTCCGCTGGCCGAAGATACGCGGCTGGGTGTAGTAGTCGATGGTCGGTGCCGCCATGTTGAGCAGCAGCACCGAAAACGCGACCGCATCGGGATAACCGCCCCAGGTGCGGATGCTGAACACCAGCACGCCGATCAGGGCGCCGTAGATCAGCTGGCCACGCGGCGTGGTGCTGGCCGAGACCGGGTCGGTGGCGATGAAGAATGCGCCGAGGATGGCGCCGCCGCTGAACAGGTGGAAGGCGGGGAACGGGTGCGTCTCCGGGTCGATCGCCCAGAACAGGCCGGCGACCAGCAACAGCGCGCCGAGCATGCTGACCGGGATGCGCCAGCTGATCACGCGGCGCCAGATCATGAAAAGGCCACCGAGCAGGAACCAGTTGCCCACCCATTCCCAGCCGCGTCCACCGAAATCACCCCACAAGGGGCTCTCGTGGATCTCGCTGATCATGCGATTCTGCGACAGCTCGGTACGCATCTGGTCGAGTGGGGTGGCACCCGAAATCACGTCCCAGGTCTGCCCGGCCGGTGGCGTGCCGCTGAAGATCATGTGCAGCGAGTCGGCCAGCGACGGCAGGTTGCCGCTGAGCACCTCGGGCGGCAGCCAGCGCGTCATCGTCACCGGGAAGGAGACCAGCAGCAGCACGTAGCCGGCCATCGCCGGGTTGAACGGGTTGAAACCGATGCCACCGAACAGCTGCTTGGCGATCACGATGGCGAAGGTGGTGCCGAGCACGGTCTGCCACCATGGCAGCAGCGGCGGCAGCGCCAGCGCCAGCAGCCAGGCGGTGACCACGGCGCTCAGGTC
>JAGRHB010000158.1 GCA_020445245.1 Gammaproteobacteria bacterium | reverse complement strand
CTGCGCTCCTTGTGACACGTCTTTAGCTTGATCTGCAGAGTAGGTCCGGCTAATGTATTTGATAAGCGAATATTTTTGATCAAATCAATCGTAGTTTCGGATCAATGGCGACCCCCAATCTCTCCACCGAGCTGTTGCGCACGTTCGTTGCCGTCGTCGAGGCCGACGGTTTTCTTCGTGCCGCAGAACGGCTGCACAAGACTCAATCGACCGTAAGCCAGCAGATCCAGCGCCTGGAAGAGGAGGTCGGTACCAAGCTGTTCAAACCGAACGGCCGCAAACGCGCGCTGACCACGGCGGGCGAAACCTTCCACGGGTACGCGCGCCGGATCATCGATCTGCAGGAAAACGCCTTGGCGGCCATTGCCAGTCCGCAGCCCGCTGGACAGTTGCGCCTGGGCGTCAGCAACAGCTTGTCAGACGGGCCGCTGCCCGCTTTGCTCACGCGATTCGCGCGAACCTATCCCAACGTCCAGGTGAACGTCCGCACCGGCTTCAGTGCCGGTCTTGTGGCCGGATTCGAGCGCGGCGAATTCGACGCCGTACTGGTCCTGGACGAGCCGGGCAACACACGCAACGGCGTCGTGCTTGAATCAAGCCAGATGGTCTGGATCGGCCCGGAGGCATTCGAATGGGATCGACGCCAGCCGCTGCCCATCGCGTCGTTCGATAACCCGTGCGGTTTCCACAAAGCCGCCACGACGGCGCTCGACCGTGCCCGCATTCCCTGGCGCCTCGTCTACACGACGTCGAGCGTAACCGGGTTGATCGCCGCAGTGCGCGCCGGGATGGCTGTCACTGTTCGAACGCCGCATTCGCTGCAACAAGGAACGGCTTTGGTTCAGACGGAGTTGGTGCTGCCCGAGCTACCATCGCTGGACGTTCTGTTGCTGCGAGCGAAAGCGATGCCGTTGGGCGGTGCGCTCGAGGACATGCTGGAAGCGGGGCCACTACTTGGTGCATAAGCCTGCAAAGCCAGTCGGTCCAATGCGTCGGATCTGAAAAGTTGAGCGACGTTCGGCAGGCTTTTCCCGTCACTGTCCGCCGACTGACTGGCTCCGGTCATGGCCAGCTCCATCGTTCAACGGCAGCTTCGGCGGAAGGGTGCATGAGCGGGAGCCCGGGCTCGCTTCAGGACGGGCGCTGGAGGCGAGATGAGGCTGGTCCCCGTCGCCGTGATCCGGAACAGCTGATCGACCGCATCTGGTGGCGTGCGCAAGAGTCCCTGCCTTGGCGGGGGCTTTTCTTTGGGCGGCAATCGGCTATCTTGCTGCCCGATGAACGAGCTGAATAAAACCGTGCCGCCGCCCGGTCACAAGACCAAGCTGGTCTGTACGATAGGACCGGCGTCCGACAATCCGCACACCCTCGAGCGACTCCTGCACGCCGGAATGAACGTGGCGCGCCTGAATTTTTCCCACGGCGACTTCAAGGGCCACGCACAGACCATCGCGCGACTGCGCGCGGCGGCGGATGCTACCGGGCGGCGCCTGGCCATCATGGCCGATCTGCCGGGACCGAAGATCCGGATCGGCGAGCTTGCGGCAGAGTCCGTCGAACTGGTCAGCGGGCAGCGAGTGACGCTGAGCACTGGCGACGTGGTTGGCGATGCCGGTCGCTTTGCAGTGAACTTCGAGCGGCTGCCGCTGGCCGTCCGGGCGGGAGACCGCGTGTTTCTCAACGACGGTCTGATCGCATTGAAGGTGCTGCGTATCGAGGGCGACGATGTGCACTGCGAGGTGCGTGCGGGTGGCGAGCTGTCGTCGCGCAAGGGCCTCAATCTGCCGGGCATCGATCTGGGAATCAGCGCGTTCACGGCGCGCGATCACGAGTGTCTGCAGTTTGCCCTGCAGCATGGTGTCGACGCGGTCAGTCAGTCGTTCGTATCGACCGCCGCAGATGTCTTCGCGGTTCGCCAGGCAGCGGCCGATCTCGGCTACCAGCCGTTTCTGATCGCCAAGATCGAACGTGCACGGGCCCTGGACAACCTCGATGAGATCCTCGGGGCAGCCGACGGACTGATGATCGCGCGCGGTGACCTCGGTGTCGAAGTGCCAATCGCCGAAATCGCTGTGATACAGAAAGACGTGATGCGCCGGGCGAACCGCCAGGGCAAACCGGTGATCACGGCCACCCAGATGCTCGAGTCGATGACTGGGCATCGGCGTCCGACGCGGGCCGAGGCCACGGACGTGGCCAACGCGATTCTCGACGGTACCGATGCGGTGATGCTGTCGGCCGAATCAGCAATGGGGCTCTACCCAGTGGAGGCGGTCGACATGCTGGCGGAGATCGCGCTTGCGACAGAACCGCATCGCCCGCGGGCCCCGTTCGACTCGCGTGTGTCGGACAGCCCCGGCGTCGCCGACTTGATCGCACGCAGCATCGAGCAGTCGGTCGCCTGTCTGCACCCGGTTGCCGTCGTGGTGCCCACGCGCTCGGGTTCCATGGCGCGCAATGTCGCACGTTTTCGCCTGCCCACCTGGATCACTGCATTCAGCAAGAATCCGGCTGCTTGCCAAGCTTTGCAGTTTTCATACGGAGTGTACCCGGTCCAGGTCGATACCGATCGGGCTGACTGGACACCCTACCTCCGCGAGTGGCTGCAGGAATGCGGTTTGACCAGTGGGCTCGCGGTGCTTGCGCAGGGGCCGTCAGATGAGTATCCCTGCGGAAACCACCGCATGGAGATCGTCGATCTGAGCCTTTGACCTGAAACTCGCGAAGCGAACCTGAGTCGCCGCGAGTGTGCGGGCGAGGCCGGGCCGTGACAGCGGGCGGCCGGATCAGTGCTTGCCGAGGAAGCTGCGCAGTGGTGCCAGCTGTACGTTGGCGCGAAACAGGATCTGGCGACCGTGCAATACGCCCAGGCATCGATACAGCTGTTGATCGACCGAGGCGCAACCCAGGCCTTTCGGTGGCGGTGGTGTCAGCGGGCCCTCGACCAGGATATTGAGCATGTCGTTGCTGCGCAGTTTGCGTTGCAGACGATTGTCGACCGAGATCTGATGGCTGGTATAGACGAGGGCGTCGGCCTCGAAATCGTGGCCATGGGCCCAACCCTTTTCGAGCAGCGCACAAGACACCATCGAGGCTGTGAACAGCGGTGGGAAGTCCACTCGCTCGCTGAGCTCGTCGAAGTAATCGTGCTGGTCACAGAGTGCGCCCACGGCGAAGTTCTTGCCGTTGCTGGTGTTGAGGAACTTGCGCTTTCTGAAGTAGGGGGTGCCGGGGGCCATTGCCCGGTCAGGCAGGTGTTCCAGCGACGGCAGTCCCTCGATCA
Organism: Gammaproteobacteria bacterium; assembly: GCA_020445245.1. The sequence goes on along the minus strand of JAGRHB010000158.1, from coordinate 1,889 downwards.
CCGCGTCGGGCAGGAAACGCGGCTCGGCAGTTTCGCTCTGTGTTCCCATCAACACCAGGTCACCGGCGGCTTTGCGCAACACGATGCGGTTGGACAGGCCGCCACCCTGGGCTGACTTGTCGATGGTGTTCTTGACGGTCACCGAAAATGCTTCACCGACGCGCAGGGCATCGGCGAAGTGGAACTCGTAGTTGCTGAAATGCAATGCATGTTCGGCGATCAATGTATCCTCGGCATTCGAGCGCCGATGCCTTGCCACGCGGTCGGCGGCCAGGAACTCCATCTGAAAGCCCAGTGCGATCGGCGATGCGAACGGATTGCCCCGGATGTTCTGCCAACGCTGCGGATCGTGGAATGGATTGAAGTCGTCGGTGGAGTTCCGGGCCACATCGATATGGACCTGATCGAAACACAGTAACTGCTCAGCCATTGCTCACCACCATGATCTCCCTATACGCATAGCGGTATTGCCATGGCAATACTATAGGAGAGAAACGCGGCCGCAGGGCATGCCGTATGCGCGGATCCGATGGCATTGCTAGGGCGTGGCGACGGCCGGTACCGATTTGAGATAAGCGGCGATCGCCTTGCGGTCAGCCGCCGTCAGCTTCGAGGTGCTGTTGTCGATCACATCCGTCATCAGGCCACCGGCGTAGTCGCCGTTGGGCAATGCGCCGGTTTCGAGAAAGTATTGCAGGTCGTCGGCGTCCCATTTGCCAATGCCGTCGCTGCGGTCAGTGGTGATATTGGGCACGGCCTCACCGTCCGGTCCCTGTTTGCTGCCGGCGAGATAGTGGCTCTGGCGCAGCATCACGCCTGCCCAGTCGCGTGGCGTATGGCACTCGCCACAGTGGCCCAGTGCATCCACCAGATAGCGGCCGCGTTCGATCGTCGGGTCGTTCGTGCCTGGCGTCGGCTCGATCGGGTCGAGCATCCACCACTGCCACGGTTTCATCATCCAGCGGCCGAGCCACCAGGGCAGATCATGTTCCAGGTTCGGCCGGCGTCGTGGCTCCGTTGACTGCAGGTAGGTGTAGATCGCGGCGGCGTCCTGATCGCTCATCCGACGGTACGAGGCGAAGGGGAACACCGGGAAATAGGCAGAGCCGTCTGGCGCGCTGCCATGTTTCAGCGCGGCGACGAACTGCGTGCGGCTCCAGGTGCCGATACCGGTCTCGCGGTCCGGTGTGATGTTTGGAGAAAAGAAGGTCCCGTACGGTGTCGTGAACGCGCGCCCGCCGGCCAGCGCCGGGCCGCCTTCGGCGGTGTGGCAGGTCAGGCAGCCCGCGGCGTTCAGCAGGTATTCACCGTCCGCGGCCCGTGCGATCCCGACTGCCGCCAGCAGCGCCAGCCCACCCCAGAATCGCACCTCTCAGTCGTCCTTTTCCCGGTAGGTCTTGTGGCAGCCCTTGCAGGCCTCGCCCACTTGTTTGAACGCTGCCTCGATGTTGCCTGCGTCGCCGCCGGTCACCGCCTCCGCAAACGCGGCTGTTGCTGTTTTCGCATCATTGGCGGCCTTTTCGAATCCGGCCCAGTCGCTCCAGATGTCCGCCCTGGCCTTGGTCTCGCCGAAATCGGAACCCTCGGGGAACAGTGCCGCCAGGTCCGCCGCCAGGTCGCGCAGTGCATTGGCGTGCATCGCAAGATGCCCTGGCGGTGCCACCTTGCCGCGCAGGATCTGGCTGGCAGAGCCGTTGTGACCGCCGATAGCCGCCATCATCGATTGGCGGTACTTGATGAAGTTCTCCGGTTCGTCGGCACAGGCCAGCGAAGCCAGGGACAGCAGGGTCGCGATACCGATAACACCAGTCTTCATTGTGTTGACCTCGTTAGTGATTGCAGTCCTCAGGATAGTAGCAAGCCACCTGCCTGACGCCATCGCAGTGACC
>JAGRHB010000157.1 GCA_020445245.1 Gammaproteobacteria bacterium | reverse complement strand
GTGCCCGAGCTGGCACAGTTCAACTTCGAGATCAATTCTGTGCCGCGGCACCTCGAGCCCGGCGCACTGGATGTGATGCACAGGGCCCTGGCCGAGCGCTGGCGGCACTGCGAGCAGGCTGCCTCGGCGCTGGGTGCACGGCCGGTGCTGACCGGCATACTGCCGACCGTGCGCAGCGGCGACCTCTCGCTGGACCATATGTCACCATTGCAGCGCTACCGTGCGATCAACGAGCAGGTCTTTCGTCTCCGTCACGGGGCTCCGATCGAGCTCGATATCGACGGTGTCGAGCAGTTGCACCATCGACATGCCGACGTGATGCTCGAGGCGGCGACGACATCGCTGCAGATCCATGTCCAGGTCGATGCCGACGAGGCGGCGCGGGCATTCAATGTGTGCAAGATGATTTCGGCGATCACCGTCGGTGCCGCAGCCAACTCGCCGTACCTGTTCGAGCGCCAGTTGTGGGCCGAGACGCGCATTCCCTTGTTTGAGCAGGCGGTGGACGTGGGGGCGAGTGACTACAGCAAGCGTGTGACCTTCGGCGTGCGCTATGCGCAGGACAGCATCCTGGAGTGTTTCGAGGCGAACCGCACCCGATACCCGGTGATCCTGCCCGACCTGATGGACACGCCTGCGGAGGAACTTGCCCACCTGCGGCTGCATAATGGCACCATCTGGCGCTGGAACCGGCCGTTGATCGGTTTCGACGACGCGGGCCGGCCGCATTGCCGGATAGAGCATCGCGTCATCGCGGCCGGCCCAACGCCGCGTGACGCCATCGCCAACTGCGCATTGTTCCTCGGCCTGTTCGAGGCCTTCATGCGGGCATCTGGGCCGATCGAGTCGTTGCTGTCGTTCGCTGTTGCGCGCGACAATTTTTACGCGGCTGCGAGGCTCGGCCTGGACGCGCCACTGCGCTGGGTCGACGGCGCGGTGTACACCCTGTGCGACCTGCTGGCCTCGCAGCTGCTCGACACCGCGGCGGGCGGGCTGTCGGCGGCGGGATTGGGCAATGCTGAGATCGCGCGCTGGCTGGACGTGATCCGCGGCCGGGTCGAGCGCAACGCTACCGGCGCGGACTGGCAGGTCGCCTGGATTGCGCGGCATGGCAGAGATTTCCGCGGTCTGGTGGATGCCTACGTGCGGCACCAGGCCGACAATACGCCCGTACACGAATGGAGCCTGACTTGACTGATCTGTTGTTGAACGAACGCGACGAATTCCCGCACTCCCTGCTCGAGGCCGAGGCGTGCGACCTGCACGCCGTCCTCGGCGGGCCTACACTGTTCCACCTGCGCGGCCGGCGCGAGCCCGCGTTGTTCGTCTCGGTGTTGATGCATGGGAATGAAACCGCCGGCTGGGATGCCGTACGCAGGGTGTTGCGCGCCTGCGTTACCGCGGACGGTTTCGATCTGCCACGTTCGTTGAGCCTGTTCGTCGGCAATACCGCTGCGGCACAGCAGGGTGTCAGACACCTGCCGGGCCAACCGGACTACAACCGGGTATGGCCCGGCAGCGAGACCTCCGGGACACCGGAGCACGCGTTGATGCGGCAGGTGATGGACCGCATGGCGGATCGCGAGATATTCGCGTCGGTCGATGTGCACAACAATACCGGACTAAACCCGCACTATGCCTGTGTCAACGTGTTGGAGCACCAGTCGCTGCACCTGGCGGCCCTGTTCGGGCGCACGGTGGTTTATTTCGTGCGCCCGCGCGGCGTGGCGTCGATGGCGATGGCGGCGCTCGGCCCCTCAGTGACCCTGGAATGCGGCAAGGTAGGGCAGGCGTACGGGGTCGATCACGCGGCCGAGTACCTGCAGGCCTGTCTTCAGCTCGCCGAGATACCGCATCATGCGGTGCCGAGCCACGATATCGAGCTCTACCACACGGTCGCGATCGTGCGCGTGCCGGACGGCCAGGCGTTTGCGTTCGGCGACACCTCCAGTCCGATCAACTTTGTCAGTCATCTCGACACGATGAATTTTCGGGAATTGCAGGTCGGCAGCCTGTTCGCCGAGTGCGCCCGGGGGCTCGTTCAGCCGCTGGACGTGCGCGACGAGCAGGACCAACAGGTGGCCGATCGCTTCTTCGCCGTCGACAACCAGCGCCTGGTCACCACAGTCCCGGTGATGCCTTCGATGCTGACCTGTGACCCGACGGTGATCCGGCAGGACTGCCTGTGCTACCTGATGGAGCGTTACAACGATCACCTCGCCGAAGCGGGTTGAGTCGACTATCAAGAACCGGCTCCGGCGGCCGACAGTCTGCTGCGCAACAGGACAGAAAAACAGGTGGAGAAAAGGATGACGCCGATCGTCATTGACGTCGAGGCATCGGGATTCGGCAAAGGCAGTTACCCGATCGAGGTCGGCGTCGTATTGCCCGATGGCTCGCGCCATTGTTACCTGATCACGCCGGCGCGCCAATGGAAGAGCTGGGACGATGCGGCAGAGAAGGTACACGGGATCAGTCGCGAGGTGCTGCTGACCTACGGGCGACCACTGCAGGATGTTGCCTGGCGCCTCAACGAGCTGTTGCGGCACAAGACGGCTTACAGCGATGCGTGGTCGTTCGACCTGTCGTGGCTCGGAAAACTGTACGATGCTGCCAACATGCAGCAGACATTCCGCCTTGCCGATATCGGCAGCCTGATCGACGAGGAGCAGCGCGAACGCTGGCACGGCGTGAAGCTGCAGGTGATCAGTGATATGGGTCTGCGGCGGCATCGCGCGAGCGGCGACGCGCTGATCCTTCAGGAGACCTGGCGCAGGCTGAGACAGAAGGCCGCCTGAGCCACTGCGTGGCCATCCCGGTCAACCGTCAGTTGCCGCGCGCCGGCAGTGGGATCAGTCCCTGGTCGACGAGATAGCCTTCTGCCCCCGTTGCAGCGGGCGAAAGGATCTCGTCAATGAAGTCATCCAACCCCCCGACGACACTGGCATGGTGCGGCTTGATATACAGGTACAGTGCACGGCTGAGCGGATAGGCGCCGGACTCGATCAGCTCGAATCGCGGTTCCATGCCATCGATGCTCGCCGCCTGCAGCCGATCACGGTTCCGGTCGAGAAAGCTGTAGCCAAAGATGCCCAGCGCCTGCGGGTCTCCGAACAGCTTGCGCACCAGACGTGCATCGTTCTCTCCAGCGTTGACGAACAGCCCGTCCTCGCGCAACGCAAAACAGCGCTGCCGAAACAGCACGGGGTCCTTCTCGCGCAGCGTCGACAGTGCCGGTATGCCCAGGCAGGCGTTCTGCAACAGGCGTTCGAGCAGGATGTCGCGCGTGCCCGATGTCGGTGGCGGACCCATGACCCGGATAGGCAATGCCGGTAGAGCCGGGTCGATCTCGTTCCACGACTGATAGTGATTGGGTGCAAAATTCCCGTCAGTACCGGCCGGGACTTCGCGCGCCAGTGCGAGATAGATGTCCATTGTCGTCAGTGCGAGCCGCGGGGCTTCCTTGGTGCTGGCAATGACAATGCCGTCGTAGCCGATCTTGATCTCGCGCACGTCATTCACGTGATTGCGCGCACAGTCCTCGCGCTCGCTGTCTTTCATGCGCCGCGACGCCATCACGATGTCGGGCGTCGCCAGTCCGGTGCCGGCACAAAACAGCTTGATGCCACCACCCGTACCGGTGGATTCGACCACCGGGGTGATGTGCTGTCCCTGTCGTCCAAACCGCTCCGCCGCGGCCGCGACGATCGGGTAGGCGGTCGACGAGCCGCTGATCAGGATGTGGCGGCGCTGGTTGAGATCGTTCCCCTGCGCATGCACGTCAAACAGCAGCGCCTGACAGCCGAGCATCACGAGCAGCGTTGTCGCAAGGGCGCGTCCCATCAGGGCAACATGATCCCGCGAATCGTGAAGAAGAGCACCGCTGCCAGCAGCCCGGATACAGGGACCGTGATCAACCAGGCGGCAACGATCCGCATCAATGCCGAGCGCTTGACCAGCTCGGTCTTGTAGACGCGTTTCAGGCCCTTGCGTTCCTTCTTGCTCAGATCCGCCTTCGCCGAATGCTCCTTGAGCTGCTGCAGCATCATGCCCTTCTTCGCCACCGAGGCCTTGCGGAACTCCAGCAGGAAACGCGCCACCTCGGCCTCGTCTTTGCCGTGATGGTGTGCCCTGATCTCTTCGACCATCTTGGAGTAGGTCGCTTTCAGGAACTCGCGCAGGAAACCGACACCGAACACCGCGCCGACCGCGATATGGGTCGATGATACCGGCAGTCCGAGCTGGGTGGCGACGATCACGGTCACCGCCGCCGCCATCGCGATGCAGAACGCGCGCATCTGGTCCAGTTCGGTGATCTCCGAGCCGACCGTGCGGATCAGCTTGGGCCCGTAAAGCGCCAGGCCGATGGCGATACCCAGGGCCCCTACCATCATCACCCACAGCGGAATCGAGGCCTTCTGCGCTATCCCGCCGTGAAGGATCGCATCGTTGATCGCGGCCAGTGGTCCGACCGCGTTGGCCACGTCGTTGGCACCGTGCGCAAAACTGAGCAGTGCCGCGGCGAATACCAGTGGGATGGTGAACAGTTTGTTGATGCTGGCCTTGTCGCTGGACAGGCGTTCCGCTGCCTTGAAGATCAGCGGCCGCACCAGAAAATATACGGCGACGGCGAACGCCAGCCCGAGCAGGACCGCGCTGCCAAATTCGACCTTCCAAAGGCGCTTGAGCCCCTTCAGGATGATATAGGTCGCGAATGCCCAGGCCATCAGTGCGACCAGCACCGGCACCACCCTTTGCGCGGCGGACTTCATGTTTTCCTGGTAGGTGATGGTGCGCTTGATCAGGTAGAGAAACGCTGCCGCAATCGCACCGCCGAGTACTGGTGAGATCACCCAGCTCGCTGCAATCTGGCCCATGGTCCCCCAGTTGGCGATGCCCACGCCGCCGGCCGCGATGCCGGCCCCGAGAACACCGCCGACGATGGAGTGGGTGGTTGACACCGGCGCGCCCATTGCGGTCGCCAGGTTCAGCCACAGGGCGCCGGCCAGCAGCGCCGCCATCATCAGCCAGATGAATGCATCGCTGTCACCGATCTTTGACGGATCGATGATGCCATTCTTGATCGTGCTGACCACGTCGCCCCCGGCAATCAGCGCGCCTGCCGCCTCGAATACCGCTGCGATCGCTATCGCCCCGGCGAGGGTGAGGGCCTTTGACCCGACCGCAGGGCCG
>JAGRHB010000156.1 GCA_020445245.1 Gammaproteobacteria bacterium | reverse complement strand
GCCACCGGCGTCGGGAAGTCGCACATCGAGCAGCACCAGGTCGAAGGTCTTTTCGCCGAGGCGGGATGCTGCCTCGCTCCGGCGTGTGAAGGTCTCCACTTCGCAATTTGCGTAGCGCAGCAGCTTTGCCACCACTTCACGGTTCTCGGCATTTTCATCCACCACCATCACCGAACAGGCCTGCCCCTCACGCAACTGCAGTCGCGTCGCCGCATCGGACGATGTGTGGGCGGCGCGGCCGCGTGCCGGTATCGTGACCATCGGGCCAGGGACCTGGAAGCGGAAACAGCTGCCTTCGCCAGGCGTGCTGGTGACGCTCAACGCCTCGCCGCCGAGCAGCCGGATCAGCCGCTGGTTGATTGCCAGGCCAAGGCCGGTACCGTCCACTGCATGGCCTTCACGGGCCTGGTTGAAGGCATCGAATATGGTGTTGACCCTGTCTGCAGGGATGCCCACGCCGGTATCAGCCACCTCGAAATACAGGTTTCCATCATCGTAACGGGCCGTCAGTGTGACCACCCCGTCAGTGGTGAACTTCACCGCGTTACCCAGGAGGTTCAGCAGGATCTGTCTGAGTTTCACCGCATCCGTCTGCACTCCGGCGGGAAGGTTGTCGGCGAGTTCGAACACCAGCTTCAGGCCTTTGTTGGCGGCGCGCTGGGCGATAATCATGCGCACGTCCTCGAACAGCTGCTGCAGGTCGGTGGGGCGGAGATCCACCTGCATCTGCCCGGCCTCGATCTTGGTCATATCAAGGATGTCGTTGATCAGCGTGAGCAGGTGTTGCCCGCAGCGTTCGATCGCTTCCAGGCTTTCGCGTTGGGCATCGCCGGTCGTCGTGTCGCGTCGCAGGATCTGCGCGTAGCCGAGCACGCCATGCAGGGGGGTCCGCAGTTCGTGGCTCATATTGGACAGGAACTCGGATTTGGCCCTGCTCGCCTGCTGTGTCTGCTCGTTGGCGCGGCGCAGTGCGTCCTGGGTTTCGCGTGTCTCCTCGATCTGCTTGATGAGCAGGGTGTTGGATTGCTGCAGCGCCGCCGTGCGCTCGGCAACCCGCTGCTCGAGGACCTGATGGGCCCAGTGCAGTTGGCTTTCGCGCTCGGCGATGAGTCGCGCCATGCGAGTGATGGTGGCGGCGAGTCGGCCCAGTTCGTCATCGCTTGCCACGTCCGGAGACACGGCGAAATTGCCTTCGGCTATGGCACCGACACTGGCATCGAGGATCTCGAGTGGGTGGGTGATCTGCCGAGCGGCCATGCCGATGATTACGACGATTGCAATCAGTGACAACAGAAGTCCGAGCGCAACCAGCGAGGCCTCGTGGCGGGCCGGTCCCAGTGCCGTTTCGGCGCGTGTAGCGGCGGTGAGGTGCCACGGTAGCCCCGGCAGCTCCGTGCTTATCAACCAGTATTCAGATCCCAGCGCCTTGTTGGAGATCGATACGATCTCGTTGAGCGGCACGTCGTCCGGAAGGGCGCGCGCGAGTACGCTGATTTGTGCCGACGACGAACTGCCCGCCAGCACAGGGCCGTGTTCGTGGAGGATGAACAGGATGACCGACCCGCTGCGTTGCTGCTCGATTTCGCGATAGACGTCGGCGACCTTGATTTCGACCCACGACCTGCCGACGGTCTCGCCGCGGCGATAGATCGGCCGCTCGAAACGCAGCCGGTCGCCCATCACATGCCAACCCGGTTGCGGCGTGGTGGCACTGTCCGCGGGTGACAAAGGTACGCCGACCGGTTCGCCGCGACGCATCATTGCGCCGTGCGGCGGCGAGCCGTATTCCACCGCGGCGGTGTTGACGATCGGGTTGCGGCGCAGGCCGTCGATAAGGTGCGCGTAGAGCAGGGTCTGTGCCTGGTCCGGAGCGGCCAGGACGAGGTCCCCGAGGCTGCCTGTAAGGGCTGGCGCCTGGGACAACACCAGGGCGAGTAGTGAGGCCTGGCGGCGTGCGTGCTCGAGCAGCCAGCTTTGGGCCCCTGCGCTCTGCTGCTCGCGAACGTGCGAGACGCCAGCCCAAAACAGGATCGAATATACCGCCAGCACCGGCAGGACGGTGGATGCGATCAGCTTGTTGCGAATCGTGTGACGCAAGGTGTCAATTCCCCGGGGTGCGCCCCTTTGCCGGGTGGTTCGGGTGACGCGTCCGGCGCAGCAGAATCATACCGCAATGCAAAAAAAACCCCCGGGGATACGGGGGGTTAGGGTCCGTCGAGACGGTATTCGGATGTTGTTGTTACTCGGAGAACAGAACTTTAGAACCGGAATGTGCAGCGCTCAGGCGTGACGTTTGTGGTGGGTGCCATCCTGCTTGCCGACACCAATGAGTTTCGGCAGCGAGAGGACGGAAAATGCGCCCGAAAAAACCACCATCCCCACGATAAGGAGTGGGGGTACGTTCACACCGAGCAAGGGGCCCGCGATTGCCAGCATCATGGCCGAGAGCCAGGCGACCAGACCCACCACGCTGAGCAGTGTCCCTGCCTTGTCGTTGGGTTCATTTGCCGTCGCTGGAGAGTACGAGGTATGCATGTCATCCACCTTGCTGAGATCCTTCTGAAGTATTGAATCGCCGCATCTTTGTGCGTTTCGGCGAAGAGAAAAGAGCAAGCGTCGTGCCACTTTAATTTTTTCTTGTTAAAACAAACAGATAAAGCATTCTCTAATAGACATTAGATGTCTATGCGCGACCGCTCGACGCGAAATCTCGCGCTTATCCGAGATTACGCGAAATTTCGCGTCGAGCGGTCGCTCTTCGGTACGTTCGGGGCCAGTGCATTCACGTTCAGAGCCAGCTGATGCGGCGACACATTGGGGGCTCGATGGTGAGCTTGCGGGCCGGGCGCCCGGCATGGGCCTGTTTGCTTTCAGCACTGAAATGATGCCGTTCGGGATCCGGACGCCTGGCGTGGTTGCGGCACTCAAGGTGGAGAGGAAGGGCCAAAAACATCATTATACGCAAGGACTTATACCCGATCGCCCCAGCTTTTGGGGGGGCATCGCCCGATTTGGCACGGCACTGCCGGAAACCCTGGGAAGAAAAAAATAGTCGGCGCCCGGGGCGAAAAATGTGATCTGGTTCACGAAAGCGGCAAAGGGTAGGCGGGGCGCTGTTGGCGACCGCCGAAGGGATCTGGAACGGCGCGATATATCGCGTCAGATGGGGCGCTTCGGTTTCACAAGCGCGGCGGCCCGGGCAGCGTTGCTGCGCGCCTCTTCGATATCGGCGGCATGCGCCAGCGCCACGCCCATGCGCCGCCGCAGGTAGCTGACGGGCTTGCCGAACAGCCGGATCTCGCTGTGCGGGATGGCGAGCGCCTGTTCCACGTCGTCGAACACGATGCCTTCGCCGTCGACACCGCCATAGATCACGGCACTGGCGCCTGTCTGTGCGAGACCCGTGTCCACCGGCAGGCCGAGAATAGCTCGCGCGTGCAGTGAAAACTCGTCCTGTCTCTGGGTGATCATCGTGACCATGCCGGTGTCGTGTGGGCGTGGGCTGACCTCACTGAACAGCACCTCGTCGCCGCGCACGAACAGCTCCACGCCGAACAAGCCGCGCCCGCCCAGCTCGGCGGTGATCCGGCCGGCGATGTCGCACGCACGCTCGAACGCGGTGACCGACATCGGCTGTGGCTGCCAGCTTTCAACATAATCACCGTGAACCTGGCGATGTCCGACCGGGGCGCAGAAGTGCGTGTGAATGGCGCCGTCGCCGCCCGTTGCGCGCACCGTCAGCAGGGTGATTTCGAAGTCGAACTGCACCATCTCCTCGACGATAACGCGTCCGCGGTTCACCCGACCGGCGCTCAGTGCGTAGTTCCATGCGGTTTCCAGCCCGTCCGCCGATTGCACAGTCGACTGCCCCTTCCCCGACGACGACATCACCGGTTTGACGATGCAGGGGAACCCCAGCCGTCGTGCCGCTTCCCGTGCCTCCTCGAGACTGTCGGCAAACGCGTACCCAGAGGTGGGCAGGCCGAGCGTCTCGGCCGCGAGACGGCGGATGCCCTCGCGGTTCATCGTCAGCTGTGCGGCACGCGCGGTTGGGATCACCCCGGCGATACCCTCGGCCTCGATCTCGGCCAGCATGTCGGTGGCGATCGCCTCGATCTCCGGGACGATCAGGTCCGGCCGCTCCTGCAGCACCAGGTCGCGCAGTGCGGCACCGTCGGTCATGTCGATCACATGTGCCCGGTGTGCGACCTGGTGGCCCGGTGCATTCTCATAGCGATCGACCGCAATCACCTCGACGCCCAGGCGCTGCAACGCGATGATCACCTCTTTGCCGAGCTCGCCGGCCCCCAGCAGCATCACTCGCGTCGCCGAGGGGCTCAGGGGGGTGCCGATACGCATGTGTTTCTCCCGTTGAACCAGGGGTGCAAGCGTAACGACAGATGAGGTCGATGGCGAGGGTCGGTGTCGCCCCCCGGCCGGTCATGGTCGTCGTGCCGGCCGCGCGTGAAATGGGGTTACGGTCTATGTGTGAATCGGCGCTAGAATCGGGCCGTCACCGGCAAACACGAAAACAGGATGAGCGAGAAATCCGAAACGATCGTCATTGCGGACCTCATGGCGTGCAGCGGTGTGGGGTTCGGTACCAGTGGGGCGCGCGGTCTCGCCGATGCGATGACCGATCGTGTCTGCTACCTGTACACAGTCGGGTTTCTGCAGTATCTGGAAAAAGACGGCGTCATTCGCCCCGGCGATGCCGTCGCATTGGCCGGTGATTTCCGTCCCAGCACGCCGCGCATCATGGTAGCCGCCGCCAGCGCAATCACGGATCTCGGCTACCAGCCCATCAATTGCGGCAACATCCCCACCCCGGCCGTAGCCTGTTACGGCATGGCCGAGCGTATCGCCAGCCTGATGGTGACAGGCAGTCACATCCCCGACGATCGCAATGGCATCAAGTTCAATAAGCCGGATGGCGAAGTGCTCAAGGCGGATGAGGCCGGCATTCGCGAGCAGACGGTGTCTGTACCGCTGGCCCTGTTCGACGAGAAAGGCTGCTTCATCGAGCCGCAGCCGTTGCCACCCGAAGACGGTTCGGCCTACCGACGTTACATCGCGCGCTACCTGGATTTCTTCCCTGCCGGCTGCCTCGCCGGCAGCCGTATCCTGGTTTACGAGCACTCGAGCGTCGCCGCGCGGGCGATGACAGAGATCTTTGGTGGCCTCGGCGCCGACGTGGTGCGGCGCGGGTAC
>JAGRHB010000155.1 GCA_020445245.1 Gammaproteobacteria bacterium | reverse complement strand
ACTGGCGCGGTACGCTCTTCCCCGAATGTGAACCAGCCGCCGGGGTCATCGCTGACCCGTAGCTCGCGCATGCTCGCTATGCAACGCCCGTCGTGCAGTTTCAGGTCGTTTTGTTCCATGTACCAGATCGGGCAGTGACGCCGCTGGCCCTCGAGCAGCATTGCGAAGGTGCTGTCCTTGTGGATCTTGATCGTCGCGATAGGGTCCATCACGACGCCGAGCGAGAAGGGCATGCTCATGTTCTCTCCGGGAATGCGGGTTGGGTCACACTTTGTCCATTGCGTTGCATGCAGCTGTGAGAAGGACGACGGTATTGTTGCAGACGCTTGAGGTGCTTGCTATCAGCTGGATCAGGCTCGCGCGCGATCAATCGACTGGCGCCTGCTCCACCACAATCCCGGACGCTGTCCGCCCGTCGGCCTGTAACAAGGGACTAAGGTCGGCACTGTATTGACCGATACATCAGGGGATGGCGCGGGCGGGGTGTCCCGGCGCCAGCGGGTTTCACCTTGGCGTCCGCCGCCAGGTGATGACCTTCAAAGGACAATCCAGTGCCGCCGGCCGATACCTGCCGCCGGTGCCGGCCGCGGCCATGTCAGCGACGGTGGCCGGGGCGAATGGAGAAGCGATGACTGATCTGACCTCGTTGAATCGTGGCAAGGCGCGTTGGCCAGTGTCGATGCGCAGGGTCGCTTGTGCGGCCCTGCTGCTGATGTCGATACAGGCGGTGCCGGCAGCAGACGACCCTTATTTGCAGCTTCTGGACCAGGAGGTGTCTAAGGTCGAGGTCGATGCGACCGATAACGGTAACGATGTCGCGACCATTGACGGGTCAGCGCATGACTCCGCCGGAACGGCATCGCTGGCATCGCGCAGCCATTTCGAGGCCGTGTTGCAGGAGCAGCATGTCGGGACCTACAGCTTCTATCGCAAATTGCCGGAACGCAGCCGTGAAGAGATCTTTCTCGACTACAGTGGCGGCGCCTCGATGGATGTATTGCGCAAGAAGATCGTCGACAGGTTTCTGCATCCTTGAGCGCCAGGTTTTGTCCGAATTTCGAATTTGTCAGAGGAATAGTGATGACGTGTTTCTCGCGTAGTGCATGGGTGGTTGTGGTTTCGTTCCTGGTCTTGCCGGGTGCCCCGCAGGCCGAAGATCAGGTCAGGGTCGGCGAGACTGCTGAGTTCATCCCGTTGGTCGAAGGCAAGCCCTATCTTCACGTCATTCACGACGGCCGCTCGGTCAAGGTACAGCGGGTCCAGGATCCGGACTACGAGCTCAAAGGCTATTTCGCCAAGACGGGACGCAAATGCCCGCCTTTCTGTATCCAGCCTGAGACGCCAGACCCCTCGGTGAAGCCTATCGGTGAGGTCGAGATGTTCGATTTCATGGAGACGAAACTGCGTGATGGCAGCGGATTGTTGATCGACGCACGGACTGAATCCTGGTTCCGCAAAGGCACGATCCCCGGTTCCGTGAACTATCCTTTCACCCTGTTTGGTGCGGGCAGTGACGACCCGGAGCTGGTCGCGATACTCAAATCATTCGGCGGCAAGGAAAGGGGTGAGATAGGCGCGGTTGAGCGACTGATGGAAGACTGGGGATGGGTCGATGCCCGCTACAAGACAGAGCACTGGGATTTCACTGCGGCGAAGGATCTGGTGGTTTGGTGCAACGGCCCTGCCTGTGGTCAGTCACCGCGTGCAATCCGCGGCTTGCTCGACGCCGGGTATCCAGGGGACAAGATCAAGTACTATCGAGGCGGCATGCAGATGTGGCAGCTATGGGGGCTGACCACGGTTGTGCCGCGCAGCTGATTGAACATGGATTTTGCAGACAGGGGACAATGTGTGAGCAGCGACGACGCAATAGAAATTGGTGGCCTGAAGGTCATGGTGATCGACGACAGCAAAACGATTCGTCGCACCGCCGAGACTTTGCTTAAAAAAGCCGGTTGCGAGGTCCTCACCGCCACTGATGGCTTCGAGGCTCTCTCGATCATCGCCGACAATCATCCCGACCTGATCTTTGTCGACATCATGATGCCCCGACTTGACGGCTATCAGACCTGCGCACTGATCAAGCACAACGAGTTGTACCGCGACATTCCGGTGATCATGTTGTCGAGCAAGGACGGCTTGTTCGACCGCGCACGCGGCCGGATCGTCGGGTCGGAGCAGTACCTGACCAAACCATTCACCCGTGACGAACTGCTCGGGGCGATCAAGCGACATGCAAGCAAGGCGGCCTGATTCGGGCGGCATGCACAGAACTGGTGAAGTAAAGCGAATGGCAAAGATCCTGATAGTCGACGACTCACCCACGGAGCTGCACGTGCTGACCAAGATACTGCAACAGGGTGGGCATGAGGCCCTGACAGCGGCAGACGGCGAGGCTGGAATCACAACGGCAAAGGCGAAACAGCCTGATGTCGTATTGATGGACGTCGTGATGCCAGGCCTAAATGGGTTTCAGGCGACGCGAAAGCTGAGCCGTGATCCGCAGACACAACACATCCCGGTGTTGATGGTCACCACCAAAGACCAGGATACGGACCGGGAATGGGGTATACGCCAGGGAGCAAGGGGCTACCTGGTCAAGCCGGTCGACGGTCGTGAACTGCTGCAGAAAATCAACGAGCTGCTGCGTTGATCGGGATGCTGGAACTTCCGGACAACTTGCTGTCGGCAGATGCCGCGATGGCGTTGCTGTCGGACATCGAGCAGCGCAGCCACGAGGCCGCCGCTCACCTGCCGGAGTCATCAGCGGTCCGCGACGTCTGGGATGGGCTTGTATTCAGTGTCGCCGGCGTGCGGATCGTCACGGCTATGGACGAAGTGAGTGAGATGCTGCCATTCCAGGAGCGAATCACCCGTGTCCCCGGCGCAAAGCCCTGGATGCTCGGTTTGGCAAACGTGCGCGGCAGCCTGCTGCCAGTCATCGACCTGCAGCTGTATTTCGGTGGCAAGGCGGTGGTGCCGTCCAAGGCTTCGCGCATCCTGGTGCTGCGTCTGCGTGGGCTGGTGGCGGGCTTGCTGGTGCCTTCGGTACAGGGCATGCGCCATTTCAGTATTCATGACCGACTGAGCGACGCCCGGATGAAAGGTGCGCTCGGGGCCTACGTATACGAGGCATTCGGCACGCATGGCGAGGTCTGGCCTGTGTTCAGCATGACAGCGCTGGCAGCGGACCCTGAATTCCGCACGGCCTCTGCGTAAGGGCAACGACATGGCAGGCAGTCAATACAACGATAACAGGGAAAGCGGACTCGTCGCCAAGGCATTGCGCCGGGTCGCGCCGACCGCTTCAGGAAACCGTCTATGAAAACGACCGTGAAGAAAACCGCCGCTGGCAATCGCGCGATCCCCCTGCTTACGGCGCTGGTGCTGATTACAATCGTCGCGGCGATCGTCGTGTTCGCGCATGTTTCGCGTACAGAGGGCTACGTCGAGCAGTACCTTGCAAGGGTTTCTGAGCAACAGGTTCTGAGCCAGAAGGTCGCAAAATATGCGCTCGAGTCATCGGCTGGTGACCAAGCCTCGTTTGAGCGTCTGCGCACCGCACGCGACAGATTCATCGTTCTTCTCGATGAACTCAAGGCGGGCGCGCCGGATGCGGGCCTTCCGGCGTCTCCGGAGGCGATGCAGGAAGAGTTGCGTCAGACCGAAAACCGGTGGCTTGCGCTGCGTGCCTATGTTGACGAAATTCTGGGCAATCAAAGCGCGATTCTGTCGATCCGCGAATTCGTACAGGTCATCAATGCGGCGACCCCACAGCTGCAGCAGGCATCGGAAGATGTCGTGCGTATCCTGGTCAGGAGCCAGGCCGAGCCCCAGCAGATCTACGTCGCATCGCGACAGTTGATGCTCGCACAGCGACTGGGAGACAACGTGAGCCGGGTGCTCGATGGCGGCGCGCGGACGGCGGCGGCCATCGATCAGTTCAGTCAGGATGCCGATCGGTTTGGCCGCGTCCTCACCAGCATGTTGACCGGTGACAACGAACTCAGCATCGCGCGCGTCAGCAACGCGGAAGCGGAAACCAAGCTGGCGGAGGCGGCCAGGCTGTTCCGCTCGATCAACGACCATGTAGCGGAGATCATCGAGACCGCGCCCGCGGTACTGCCGGCACTTGAGGCGACCGGCGAGGTGACGCCGGCTTCGGATGCACTCGATACCGCAACCCGTGATCTAGCGGCGGCGTACAACAGCGATCGCAATGCCAGCACCATCGGGCCGCTGACGATCGGGCCGACGCTGGTCACGGTGCTGGGCCTGCTGGCTACCGTGCTGCTGTTACTGCTCGGCCTTGCGCTGCTGCGCGACGCACGCAGCAGGGCCCAGGAGGCTGACCAGCAGAACCTTCGCAACCAGGCGGCCATCCGCCGCCTGCTCGACGAGATGGTCGATCTTTCCGACGGAGACCTGACCATCGAGGCAACAGTCACCGAGGACATCACCGGCGCGATTGCCGACTCGGTCAATCAGGCCGTGGAGGAGATGCGCACTCTGGTGACCACGATCAATGAAACGTCAGTGCGCGTATCCGCCTCGGCGCAGGAGACGCGCGCAACGGCATTGCGTCTGGAGGAGGCATCCGACCACCAGCGCAACCAAATCGAGCGTGCAACCGGCACCGTTCAGACGATGTCTCAGGCAATGAGTGACATGGCCAGCGAGGCCAATCGCTCGGCCGAGACTGCCCAGCAGTCCGTGGACATTGCGGCAGCGGGCGGATCGACGGTGCGGCGCACCATCGCCGGGATGGACAATATCCGCGAGCAGATTCAGGAGACGTCGAAACGGATCAAGCGGCTCGGTGAGAGTTCGCAGGAGATCGGAAATATCGTCGAACTGATCGAGGATATCGCGGACCAGACCAACATCCTGGCATTGAACGCCGCCATGCAGGCCGCGATGGCGGGCGAGGCAGGCAGGGGATTTGCGGTGGTTGCAGACGAGGTGCAGCGGCTCGCCGAGCGTTCGGCCAACGCGACCAAGCAGATCGATGCACTGGTCAAGACGATCCAGGCGGATACCAACGAGGCGGTCAGTTCGATGGAATCGAGCACGTCCGAAGTGGTAAGCGGGGCAAAGTTGGCCGAGGACGCCGGCGCAGCGCTGCAGCGCGTCGAGCAGGTATCGCAGGATATTGCACAGGCCACCCAAGCGATGGCCGCCCGGCTGCAGCAGCATTCCCAGGAAGTCGGTTCGATCAACGAAACGATGAACGTC
>JAGRHB010000154.1 GCA_020445245.1 Gammaproteobacteria bacterium | reverse complement strand
CGCCGTGCTCATGGGTTACCAGGATCGCGGCCAGACCGGTCGGGTCGAAATCGAGCCGGTGGCATCGCGACACGAATTCGCGTGCCGCGAAACCGCAATCCACCAACACCCGAGTCGTCCCCGCCTCGATGACCGTCGCGTTACCGCGACTGCCGCTGCCCAGCGAGGCAAAGCGAAACGCCATCCGGGATCAGCGTATCTGCTCGTTCAACAGTGTAAGGATGCGAATCGATGTGGGCGACGCGTCCGGCTCACCCTTGTCGTTGGCCACGGTCACCACGGTGCGATCACCATTGTCGCCAACCTTCACCTGATAACGGTTGACCTTGTCCACGTCCTTGTCGTCGCCCCAGAACTTGAGACTCGACAGCCAACCCTTGTCGGCGTCCTCTTTCGAGGGGTCGTTGTAACGCACGTAGTAGATGCCTGCCGAGCGATCACGGTCCTCGACTGCAAAGCCGACCCGGTCGAGCGCCAGACCGACCAGGCGCCAGGAGCGGCTGAAGGTGTCGTCGATCAGCAGCTGCGTGCCGGTGCGGGTATTAAGCAGCTGCGAGCGGGTCTGCTGGCGCTGACCGCCTGCCGCCAGTTGGGCCTGGGCCCGCTCATCCTGCGCACCGAGGTACACCATCAGGCGACGCAGCATCTCGGCCTCAAGCTGTGGGTCACGCTCACGCGGTACCCAGACGGTACGCTCGGTGGTACCACCGGTACCCTGGATTACCTGTTCCTCCATACCGAAATGAGTCATATAGATCTCGGTCCCGCCATCTGTAGAGTGCTCAAGGCGCACCCGGTACTGGTCGCGGAAGCCGGTTTCGTAGAGGCCATCAAAGGTCTTGCGGATGGTGTCGGTAATGAAATCCCGACTGATATTCGCCTGGTTTTCGATCCACGCAGTGCGCATGATGCCCACCGTCGGATCCTGTTCAAGCATCAGGATGCCGGCTTCCTGCCAGAAATCGACCACGCGCTGCCAGACTTCTTCGACCGAGCCGGCAACCACCAACCACCGAGAATCGCCGTCACGCCGGACTTCTATATCCTTGACCGCCGGCAGCACGCTGCCCGCCACCGCCACACGTGTGGCGTCGTCGGCGCCACGCAGCTTGCGATCGGTCAGGTACTCGGAATAACTGGTCGACACGCCGCCGATGCTGTCTGGCACGCTCATGCGGTCATTGATCCGGTCAGATGTCAGGTCGGGTGGCAGTTCGAGGTTGCGATCGGCCTGGGTCTCGCGCTTGTATTCAACCGCCTTGTCCGGCAATACGTCATTGACGTTGACGCTGCTGCAGGCAGCGATGCCGACAGCAAACAGGGCCAGAAGCGAGTTACGAGACAACTTTTTCATCATTATCAAGGATCCTGCAGCGCCAGCCCGGAGCGGCGCGCGTTCGACGCAATCTAAAGGATACCGGCCTGCTGCATGGCTGCACGCAATTGCCCGTGGAAGCTTTCAGAGAACCAGGTCAGCGGCAGGCGAATTCCGCGTTCGATCAGGCCCATCTCGGCCAACGCCCATTTGACCGGGATCGGATTGGCCTCGAGAAACAGGTCCCTGTGCAGGCCCGCCAGGGGTGCATCCAGCTGCTCCGCCCGGGCACTGTCCCCGGCGAGTGCGGCCGCGCACATCGCGTGCATGGCGGCCGGTGCGATGTTCGCAGTGACCGAGATGTCACCATCGGCGCCCAGCAGGATGGCCTCGCGGGCCGTGGCATCGTCACCGCTGTAGACCGCGAAACCGGGTGGCGTCAGCTCTCGCAGGCGGGTGATCCTGTCGAGCTGTCCCGTCGCCTCCTTGACCCCGACGACGTTGTCGACCTGGGCGATGCGCGCGACCGTTTCGGGGAGCATGTCGACCGCGGTGCGCCCGGGCACGTTGTACAGGATCTGCGGGATGTCGACCGCCTCGGCGACTGCCTTGTGATGCAGGAAAAGCCCTTCCTGGGTCGGCTTGTTGTAATACGGCGTGACCAGCAGGCAGGCATCCGCACCGGCAGCCTTGGCACATCGGGTCAGTGCAATGGCCTCACTGGTGGAGTTGGCCCCGGTACCGGCGATGACCGGGATACGGCCTCCGGCCTGATCCACCGCAACGGCGATGGCGGCACAATGTTCGTCTTCATCGAGGGTGGCCGACTCGCCCGTGGTGCCGACAGCGACGATCGCGTCGGTACCCTGCGCCACATGCCAGTCGATCAGGCGCCGGAACGCCTGCTCATCGACCCCGCCGTCGGCGTGCATTGGGGTAACAATCGCGACCAGACTGCCTTGGATCATCCGCTGGCTCCGATGGAAATCAAGCGTTTGATTCTATCGCGGCGCGTTTTGGCGTGCCAAGAAACATTCAGCCGCAGCCACGATTCGATGCCCCTATTAATATGGTCAGCTTGAGGGTGGCCGCCCGTGACAGTAGAAACAAGCGATCAGCAACGGAGATTTGAATCGGCATGAGCGAATCCGGCGAAAACGTACGCGAAATCAGGATCAACCCCATAGTCCCGACCGAGTCGGTGCTGGTCGCCACCGCCCGTGGCATGCGCCCGAAAAACGCCGAGGAACGTATCGAACGCGATACCCGCGCGGTCGTCGATACCTGCCCGTTCTGCCGTGGCAACGAGGAACGCACCCCACCACAGATCAAATCCTACCCGGAGGGGGATGAATGGGCGATTCGGATCGTGCCGAACCTCTATCCCGTGCTGGGTGATGACCGCGCACAGTCGAACATCGCCTTCGGCCTGCAGCAGGTGATCGATGGCTATGGCCGGCACGAGGTGGTAATCGACAACGCCAGCCACGGGATCGCCCTGCACGAGATGACTCAGGCCCACCTGGCGGACCTCTTCTCGGTCTACCAGCAACGCATGGCTGAGTTGTACGCGTCTGACCGCCGTCTGAAATATGTCTTGGTGTTCAAGAACTTCGGCGCTGCCGCCGGGGCCAGCATCGCGCATACGCACAGCCAGATCATCGCCACACCGGTGGTGCCCGAAAATGTGCAGAACGAGGTCCAGCACAGCCGCGAATACCACAGGAAGCTGAACCACTGCGTGTTCTGTTCACTGATCGACGAGGCCCTGACCTACGAGGCGACGATCTACGATCGAGATTCCGGGCAGATCCGGCGCAAGATCAATGTCGGGCAATACGTCGTCGAGCGTGGCAAGCACTTCGTTGCGATCAAACCTTTTGCCAGTCGCTTCGAGTGGGAGATCCATATACTCCCGCTGCAGCACCAGGCCGACTTTCTCAAGGCCAACCGCGACGACCTCGACGATTTCGCCCGCGTGCTGCGCCGTACGATGGCACGTCTCGACAAGGTGGTCGGTGGCGTGCAGTACAACTTCTTCCTCCACTCGGTGCCGCATGGCAGCGAGTACGACGACTGCCAGGACAGCTATCACTGGCACCTGGAGATCTGCCCACGCACCAGTATCCCTACCGGGTTCGAACTGGGGTCGGGCCTGTTCGTCAGCACGGTCAGCCCTGAAGCAGCGGCCCAGGCCCTGCGCGACGCCGATATCGGAGACGCCTGAGGTCCACAAGCGCTTCCGCCACCACGAGGCGAGACAAGGGGCGAACGCAGCAGTACACTGGCGCCCTTCCATTTTCAGCACGCCACCCTTTGCCTGCCATGCCTGTCAAAAACAGTCACCTCGTCATTTCAGCCCTGGGAAAAGACCGTCCGGGCATCGTCAATCAGCTTTCAAAGGCGATTTACGAACTCGACTGCAACATCACCGACAGCCGCATGACGGTTCTGGGCGGTGAGTTTGCGATCCTGCTGCTGGTCTGTGGACCCTGGAATCGCCTGGCGAAACTGGAGGACCAGGTGCCGGAACTGCAGGAACGTCTGGACCTCACGATCAACACCAAACGCACCGAGGAACGGACAGGCAACGCCAATCTCCTGCCCTACGGTGTCGACGTGGTATCGCTGGATCACCCGGGGATCGTGTACAGCCTGGCCAGTTTCTTCTCGGAAAAGAACATCAATATCGAAGACATGACCACCAGTTCCTATGCGGCCGCACATACCGGAACACCGATGTTTTCGGTACGAATGAGTATCGGCATCCCGGCCGACATCCACATCGCGGCACTGCGTGACGAGTTCATGGATTTCTGTGACAGCATGAACATCGACGCGGTGCTCGAACCGATCAAGGGCTGACACACACAGGAGGCCTGACATCCATGGCTGAGGCCGTTGTTGGCAAGAAGGTACCCGACCTGACGCTCCATCTGACCGGAGATCGACGGGTGAAGCTCTCCGATTTCGCCGGCAAGCCCCTGGTGTTGTACTTCTACCCGAAGGCGAGCACACCGGGCTGCACTCAGGAAGGGCTCGACTTCAGCGCCGCGATCGCGAAGTTCAGACGGCAGTCCTGCGCAATCCTCGGCGCCTCGCGCGACAGCCTCAAGGCACAGGATAACTTCAAGGCCAAGCAGTCGTTTGCGTTCGACCTTGTGTCAGACAGCGACGAAGCGCTGTGCAACGCCTTTGGCGTCATCAAAATGAAAAACATGTATGGCAAACAGGTGCGCGGCATCGAACGCAGCACCTTTCTGATCGGCGCCGACGGTGTGTTGCACCAGGAATGGCGTGGCGTGAAGGTCAAGGGTCACGTCGAGCAGGTGCTCGATGCCGTCAAGGCCCTGAACAAGTAACCCCCTCCCCCGAGATTCCACCCAGCGGAGCACCATGGGCATCAAATCGCGCCACGACAAGAAGATCTTCATTCTCGACACCAATGTGCTGATGCACGACCCGACCTCGATCTTTCGCTTCGCCGAACACGATATCTTCATCCCGATGGTGGTCCTCGAAGAACTGGACCGGGCCAAGAAGGGCACGTCGGAAGTCGCGCGCAACTCGCGCCAGGTCAGCCGCTTCCTCGACGAACTGATGACGTCTGCGTCCAAACAGGACATCGACTCCGGACTGCCCCTGCCGTGTACCACGAAATTCCGCAACGACGTGGTCGACAGCGCCGATTGCGGCCACCTGTTCTTCCAGACCCAATTGCAGCCCAAGCAGCTGCCACAGACCCTGCCCGGCAATACACCCGACAACAACATCCTCGGCACCGTACTCGCACTGGCCGAGATGGCGCCGAAGCGCCATGTCACCCTGGTATCGAAGGACATCAACCTGCGAATCAAGGCGGCGGTGATCGGCATCCACACCGAGGACTACCACAACGACCAGGTCCTCGACGACGTCAACC
>JAGRHB010000153.1 GCA_020445245.1 Gammaproteobacteria bacterium | reverse complement strand
AACACCTTCTCAACCATCCCGCCCCCAAACTATTTTTTTTTTCCCAATGCCTGACGCATACGCCCAACGAATTTCGCCTGGAGGAGATTTCCTGTGACCACACGTATCACCGTTGATCCGATCACCCGCATCGAAGGTCATCTGCGCATCGATGTCGAGGTCGATGACGGCAAGGTCACCAAGGCCTGGTCGTCCGGGCAGATGTGGCGCGGTATCGAGAAGATCCTGGTCGGCCGTGATCCACGTGAGGCCTGGACCTATACCCAACGCTTCTGTGGTGTGTGCACCACGGTGCACGCGATTGCATCGGTGCGCGCGGTTGAGAATGCGCTGCAGCTGGAGATCCCGGTCAATGCGCAGCTGATCCGCAACATTATCCAGACCGCACACGCGATTCAGGATCACATCGTGCACTTCTACCACCTGTCGGCGGTCGACTGGGTGGACGTGGTCTCGGCGCTCGACGCCGACCCGGTGGCTACCTCGAAGCTGGCCGAGTCGCTGTCGGACTGGCCGCTCAACGGCCCGCACGAGATGAAAGCGGTGCAGCAGCGACTGAAGACCTTTGTCGGCAGCGGTCAGCTCGGGCCGTTTGCCAGCGGCTTCTGGGGCCATCCGGCAATGAAGCTGTCGCCAGAGGTCAACCTGCTCGGTGTCGCGCACTACATGAACGCGCTCGATGTGCAGAACTATGCCAACAAGATCGTCGCCATCCTCGGTGGAAAGAGCCCGCACATCCAGAACGTCGCGGTCGGTGGGGTGAGCAACTCGATCAGCCACGATGCACCGTCGGTACTCAACATTGAACGCCTGATGCTGATCAGGACCTTCATCGAAAAGCTCGAGCATTTCATAAAGTCGACCTACCTCGTCGATGTGCCGGCGATCGGCGCCTTCTACCTCGACTGGACCACCATCGGTGGCGGCGTCAACAACTACTTGACCGTGCCGGACTGCCCGCAGGATACGAAAGGCACGGTGTTCGATCTGCCCGGCGGCTACATCGCGAACGGTGACCTGAAGTCGCTCAAACCGATCACCACGTTCAACGACGCCTATTTCCGCGACGGCGTCGCCGAGAGCTCCAAGCACGCCTGGTACGAGGGCGAGGCCGCTCTGCACCCCTTCGATGGCGAGACGGAGCCGCAGTACACCGACTTCCAGGACGAGGGCAAGTATTCCTGGGTCAAGGCGCCGACCTTCTACGGCCAGCGAGCAGAAGTCGGGCCGCTGGCCGACGTGCTGGTCGGCGTGGCGGTCGGCAATGAGCGTTACACCAGATATCTGAACGAGGCGATCGGTACCATCAAGGCGGTTTCCGGTCTGTCGGAGGTGCCGCTGTCGGCACTTGAATCCACCATCGGACGTCACGCCGCCCGCGCGGTGCGCTGCGCAGTGATGATCGACACCCTGAAGGACCAGTGGCAGAAGCTGGTCGACAATATCGGTACCGGCGATGTCGATACCTTCAATGCACCGGTGTTCCCCAAAGGCGAGATCAGGGGTGTCGGCTTCCATGCCGCGCCACGTGGCACGCTGTCGCATTGGGTGGTGATCGAGGATGCCAAGATAAAGAACTACCAGGCGGTGGTGCCGAGTACCTGGAACGCAGGTCCGCGTGATGCCGACGGCCAGCCCGGACCCTACGAGTCGTCGTTGCTCGACAACCCGGTAGCCGATCCGGAGCAGCCGCTCGAGGTGTTGCGCACAGTGCACTCTTTCGATCCCTGTATCGCCTGTGCGATCCATATGTTTGACAACGAGCAGCAGCCGATCGTCAAGGTCAAGGCACTCTGAGGAGATACGCATGAGACAGACCGACAGGCATGAAATCCTGGTGATCGGCATGGGCAACGTGCTGATGCAGGATGAAGGCATCGGGGTGCGCGCAGTCGAGGAGCTGGAGGACCGCTTCCATATCCCGGACGGCGTGCGCGTGATGGACGGCGGTACTACCGGCATGGAGTTGTTCGAACCGATGCGCCAGTGCGACTGCCTGATCGTCGCCGACGCGGTCAATGCCAGGGTGCCGCCGGGTTCGCTGGTGCGCATCGCCAACGACGGGATCCGCGCCTTCTTCCAGACCAAGCTCTCCAACCACCAATTGGGCCTGTCCGACCTGCTGGCGCTGCTGGCGCTGAAAGGCGAACAGCCACGGCATATCGCGATCATCGGCATGGTGCCGCATTCGCTCGAGAACAGGCTGGGTCTGACCGATGAGGCCCAGGCCGGACTCGAGGGCATGGTCGGGATGCTGCAGGCCGAACTGGCCGGGCTCGGTGTGACCCTCGAGCCACGCCGTGAACGCAGAATCGGACACTGGCACCGCGAGGCCGCGCTGGAGCAGGCTGCGTGTGCATAGGTGTGCCGGTACAGGTGGTCGACGGCAGCGAGCTGACGGCGCTGTGCCGCGGACGCAACGGTGATGAGCAGGTGACCATGCTGCTGGTCGGTGAGCAACCGGCCGGTACCTGGGTGCTGAATTTCCTCGGCTGGGCACGCGAGGTGATCAGCGAGCAGGACGCAGATCACATCAACAAGGCGCTCGATGGCCTTGGTGAGATCATGAATGGCGCGAAGTCGATCGACGTCGATCACTATTTCCCCGGCCTCGGGTCGGCGGCGGAGGCAGGCGGATGAACGATCCTCAGGCGGCGGCCGCGCATATCGCGGAGACCTTTTCCCGCATCCACCACGAGCAGATGGCCGGACTGCCGCTGCTGAACCACGCGCTGGCGGTCGAGACGCTGGGATTCCAGGTCCACGGCGGGCGCATACTCGGCATCCTGGTCACCCCGTGGCTGATGAACCTGGTGCTGCTGCCCGGACAGGGCGATGACTGGGAAGGCCTGGAACTGGGCCACAAGCAGCCGCACGAATTTCCTTCCGGACAATACAAGTTCATGGTCAACGAGATCGATGGCATCGGGCGCTGCCAGACACATTCACTGTTTTCGCCGATGCGCGAATTCGTCAGTCAGGCGCATGCACTGGCGGCCGCGGAGGCCTTTCTGCGTGACCTGATGACACCGGCGGCGGCTGACGGCAACGAGGCTGTCGACGAGGAACTGCTTGGTCGTATCATGCGTGGCGAGGACACGCCCGAGATCGACATGCAGGCGCTCGACGAGGGCCGCCTGGTCGAGACCCGGGCCGGGACGGCACGCCGCCTGGCCGACATCGAGGTGCGGGTCGAGGATACAATGGTGTCACGCCGCGACCTCCTGCGTGGGGTGCTGCGCGGCAGCTGAGGTTTTTCCACCGGGGCCGGTCTGGCCTGCTCCGGCAGACTGGCGGGGGCCGAACGATGTGTACGGTGTGTGGTTGCGGCGAGGGTGAGACCCGGATCGAGGGACGGGATGCGGACAGTGAACCGGCGCGCGGGCACGACCATGCGCACGGGCACGACCATGCGCACGGGCACGACGATCACCACCACCATGGGCATGACCACGGTGACCACCATCATGCCCATGACCACGGGCACACCCACGACTATGGCCAGGGGGCGGCACGCGCGCATGCGCCGGGCCTCAGCCAGTCGCGCATGGTGCAGATCGAGACCGACATCCTGGCCAAGAACAACCAGTACGCCGACGCCAACCGGCGCTGGTTTGCGGAACACGGCGTGCTCACGCTGAACCTGGTGTCCAGCCCGGGCTCGGGCAAGACCTCGCTGCTGACACGCACCATCGACGACCTGAAGGATGAGCTGAAACTGGCGGTCATCGAGGGTGACCAGCAGACGTCGAACGACGCCGAGCGCATTCGCGCGACCGGGGTCAGGGCGCTGCAGGTGAACACAGGCAAGGGCTGCCACCTCGACGGGCACATGATCGGCCACGCGCTGGACGGCCTGCAGCCCGAAGACGACAGCGTGCTGTTCATCGAGAACGTCGGCAACCTGGTGTGTCCGGCGGCCTTCGATCTCGGCGAGGCGCACAAGGTGGTGATCCTGTCGGTCACCGAGGGTGAAGACAAGCCGATCAAGTACCCGGATATGTTCCATGCCGCCGACCTGATGCTGCTCAACAAGGTCGATCTGCTGCCCTACCTGCAGTTCGACGTCGACAGGTGCATCGGGTATGCCCGCCGCGTCAACCACAACATCAAGGTGCTCAAGGTGTCGGCAACCTCGGGCGAGGGCATGGATAGCTGGTACCAATGGATCCGCGCAACGCGCACCCTGGCGGCGATCGGCAGCTGAGATGTGCCTGGCGATTCCCGCGCAGCTGGTCGAAATCGACGAGGCCAACGATGCCGGCACGGTCGCGCTCGGTCCGGTGCGCAAGCAGATCTCGCTGGCGCTGGTCGATGATGTGGACATCGGTGACTTCGTGCTCATCCACGTCGGTTATGCGCTGAACAAGATCAGCCCCGAGGAGGCCGAGCGCACCCTGGCACTGTTCGGCGAGGCGGAATTGATCGAGGAGTTCGTCGGCGAGAAAGCCGGTGGAGCGGCGACGTGAAGTACGTCGACGAATTCCGCCGCCATGATCTCGCCCAGAAGCTGTCGCGTGCGATCCACAACGAGGTCGACCGAGGTCGCCAGTACAACCTGATGGAGTTCTGCGGCGGCCATACGCATGCGATCTTCCGCTATGGCGTGCAGGACCTGATGCCCGACAATGTCCGCTTCGTGCACGGCCCGGGCTGTCCGGTGTGCGTGCTGCCGGTCGGGCGCATCGACAACGCCATTGGGCTTGCACAACAGCATGACGTCATCCTGTGCACCTACGGCGACCTGCTGCGCGTGCCCGGCAGCGGGCGCAAGAGCCTGCTGAAGGTCAAGGCGGAGGGTGCCGACGTGCGCATGGTCTATTCGACCCAGGACGCGCTGAAGATCGCACGCGACAATCCCGGCCGTGAGGTGGTGTTCTTCGCCATCGGCTTCGAGACCACGACCCCACCGACGGCGGTCGCGATCCGCCAGGCGCAGGCAGAGGGGCTGAAAAACTTCAGCGTGTTCTGCAACCACGTGCTGACCCCGGCAGCGATCCAGAACATTCTCGAATCCCCAGAGGTACGTGAGATCGGCTCGGTACTGATCGACGGTTTCTTCGGCCCGTCGCATGTCAGTTCGGTGATCGGCAGTCAGCCCTACGAGTTCTTTGCCGAGGAGTTCCAGCGCCCGGTGGTGATCGCCGGTTTCGAGCCGCTGGATGTCATGCAGTCGGCGCTGATGCTGATCCGCCAGCTCAACGAGGGGCGGCATGAGGTCGAGAACGAGTACACCCGCGTGGTCTCGCGCGAGGGCAACCGCAAGGCCAAGGCGCTGGTCGCCGAGGTGTTTGAGCTGCGCCGCAGTTTCGAATG
>JAGRHB010000152.1:1967-5360 GCA_020445245.1 Gammaproteobacteria bacterium | reverse complement strand
ACTCCTGCGACATAAACAGCGGCGGTTGATCAGGCCCATGGAACACCTACCGATATTCCTCTCCGTAAAAGATCAGTTTTGCGCCGTGATCGGCGGCGGTGAAATCGCGACACGCAAAGTGTCCCTGTTGCTGCGTGCCGGGGCCCGCGTCCAGGTGATCGCACCCGGGCTCTGCCCCAATCTAGCCAAACTGCATGGCGAAGGGCGAATCGAACACCTGGCACGCCCCTTCCAGTCCGGGGACATCGACGAGGCGTACCTGGCGATAGCGGCCACGGACGACCCGACGGTAAACCATGCGGTGGCGGCAGCCGGGCGCCAGCTGAACATCCCGGTCAACGTGGTCGACCACCCGGAGGACGGCAGTTTCATCATGCCGTCGATCATCGATCGCTCACCGGTCATCGCGGCGGTCTCGACCGGTGGCGCCTCGCCGGTGCTCGCACGCCTGATCCGCGCACGGCTGGAATCTGTGATCCCCGCCGGCTACGGGCGCCTTGCCGAGCTGGCCGGTCAGTTTCGTGACCGGGTCAAGCAGGCGTTCGCAGACCCTGCCGATCGGCGCCGCTTCTGGGACCGCGTGCTCCAGGGTGGTGTCGCAGAGCGCGTGTTTTCGGGCCACATGCGCGAGGCCGAGGTGCTGATGGAGCAGGAACTCGGCAACGGGGTATTACAGCATGGCATGGGCGAGGTCTATCTGGTCGGAGGCGGCCCCGGCGACCCGGACCTGCTGACTTTCCGCGCGTTGCGCCTGATGCAGCAGGCCGACGTGGTCGTTTACGACCGCCTGGTGGCCAAAGCCGTGCTCAATATGACGCGCAGCGATGCCGAACGCATCTATGTAGGCAAAGAACGCGACAATCACGCCATGCCGCAGGAAGAGATCAACCAATTACTGGCCGATCTGGCCAAGCAGGGCCGGCGCGTGCTGCGCCTGAAGGGCGGCGACCCGTTCATCTTTGGTCGGGGCGGTGAAGAGATCGATACCCTGGCCAGTCAGGGCGTCCCGTTCCAGGTGGTACCCGGCATCACCGCTGCATCCGGTTGCGCCAGTTATGCCGGGATCCCGCTGACCCACCGCGATTACGCCCAGTCGGTCACCTTCGTCACGGGGCACCTGAAAGACAATACGATGAACCTGAACTGGCATCAGCTGGCCCAGCCGAACCAGACGGTCGTCTTTTACATGGGTCTTAAGGGTCTGCCCGTAATCAGCCGCGAGTTGCAGGCGCACGGCATGTCCGGCGACACGCCAGCGGCCCTGGTACAACAGGGAACCACCCACCAACAACGCGTATTTGCAGGCACCGTCGCATCGCTGCCGGCGATCGTTGAGCGCGAGCAACCAGTACCGCCGACCCTGATCATCGTTGGCGAGGTGGTGCAATTGCACGGCCGACTGTCATGGTTCGATGCCGCCGGAGAGGCCATGCAGGAAGCAGCGTCCACCACCGAGCACTGATCCGCGGAATCGGCCTACGCGTCTCTCGGACGCAGTTGGTCGTCGCGCAGCTTGGGCGTGAAATAAGCATCCGCGTCGTCGAGATCGACGGCGGCACCCGTGCGATCCACCAATGGCTGCTCGTAGTCCTTCCACCCGCGCAACCCGGTCTTCAACGATGCGACATCCCTGTAACCGAGCAGCAGCATCGAGTTGGCGGCCAACACGCTGCGGTAGCCGGAACGGCACACCACGATCACTTCCCGGTCACGCGCCCGCACCAGTTCGGGCTCGGTCTCCTCGTAGTCCCACTCACAGGCCGATTCGAGGATGCCGCGCGGCACGTTCATCGACCCTGCGATATGCATCGCATCGAACTCATAGGGTTCACGGACGTCGACCACCAGAAGATCCGGGTTCTGCTGCAGGCGCTCTTCCAGGTCCCAGGGCATCAGCTCCCTGACGTCCCTCAGGCAGTCACTGACCAATTGCAAAAATTTCTTCATCTGTACATCTACTGCCAATCAGGCCCGAAAGGTTCCGTCGTAGTCATTGCCGCGACCGCACAGGTTCTGCTCGACCGCGATCACCGCGGCTTCGACGCGCGAGTGGACATCG
Source organism: Gammaproteobacteria bacterium (assembly GCA_020445245.1). The sequence goes on along the minus strand of JAGRHB010000152.1, from coordinate 3,301 downwards.
AGCTTGCGCAGGATGGCCTTGACGTGGAGTTTCACGGTCCCGTCGGAGATACCGAGATTGCGCGCGATCACCTTGTTGCTCTGCCCATCAGCCAGATGGCACAGGATCTCCAGTTCGCGAGGCGTAAGCTCCGCCAGCGCACGGTGAGTGGGTGTACTGGTGGCCATGTCACCCTGTACCGCCTTGGCCAACACGATCGTCAGTTCCGGCGCGACCACGGTCTGGCCGGCGACGATGTCGTTGAGCGCCTTGATCAGGTCTTCGGGCTCCATGTCCTTGAGCAGATACCCCCGGGCACCGTTCTGCAGCGCGTTCACGACATCGTTCTCGTCGCGACTGGTGGTGAGCATGACCACGGGCATACGCACCTCGCGCCGCCGCAGTTCCTGAAGAACCTCCAGGCCGTTCATCACCGGCATACGCATATCCAGCAGGACCACATCCGGCGACTGCTCGGTGGCCCATTCGATGCCCTGCTGACAGTCACCGACGGCGGCCACGACCTCGATACCGCGACGCTCCAGCAGTTCGCTCAGCCCCATGCGGAACAGGGCATGGTCATCGATCATCAAGACACGCATCAGATAATCCAGCGCCGGTCCGGCCTGCGGCCCGTCAGTTGCGGTTGATAGGTCAGTTCCACCCGGGTGCCCTCACCCACCTCGCTTTCGATTCGAAGATTACCACCCAGACGGCGCGCCCGCTCTTCCATGATCGACAGACCGATATGTTCGCCTGGCCTGCCACGCTTCGCTGAATCCTCGAAGCCGACACCGTCGTCCTCGATCAACAGGCAATAAGGACCGCTGCTTCGGCAACTCAGCAGCACACGCACCGTGTGCGCATGTGCATGCTTGCGGATATTCGCCAGGCACTCCTGGGCCACCCGCAACATCTGCATCTCCTCCGCGGAGGACAGCTGGGGCTCGCGGCATTCGTTCTGAAAAAGCACATGGATGCCGGTCTCGCGCCCGAACCGCTCGACCAGTTTCTCCAGCGCCGATACCAGTCCGCGTTGATCGACTGGCGCACGAAAGCTGTTGAGCAGTTCGCGCAGCTCAATATGCGCCTCATCAAGGCCGGCACGGATGCGCTGAGCATCCTTGGTCACCGCGTCGCTGCCACCTTCCTGGGTCAGCAGATCCTCGAGCAGTCGCACCTGGAAGCGCAGACTGGCAAGGGTTTGCGCGAGTGAATCGTGCAACTCGTGGGCCAACGACGTGCGCTCTTCCATGATCGACAGTCGACGTGCCTCAAGATCGGAGCGTTGCTTTGCGACCGCCATTCCGAGGTGGCTGCCAATGGTCTGCAACAGCTCGAGGATGTCCTCGCGG
>JAGRHB010000152.1:0-1957 GCA_020445245.1 Gammaproteobacteria bacterium | reverse complement strand
TGCCACCTTCCTGGGTCAGCAGATCCTCGAGCAGACGCACCTGGAACCGCAGACTGGCAAGTGTCTGCGCGAGTGAATCGTGCAACTCATGGGCCAACGACGTACGCTCTTCCATGATCGACAGTCGACGTGCCTCGAAATCGGAGCGTTGCTTGGCGACCGCCATCCCGAGGTGGCTGCCAATGGTCTGCAACAGCTCGAGGATGTCCTCACGGCCGGAGATTCCCGGCTTGCGCACCGCAATGTAATACATGCCCAGCAGCTCACCGTGGTAATCGAGTGGCACCGAGACCATCTCGATGTCGTCCTGTCCAAACATCACCCGCCGCAACTGCTTGACGCAATGTCTCGCCGGGTTGTCGCACAACACATCACCGGGCGACAGCGCCTTGCCGCACACACAGAGCGCCAGAGGCAGCATCTCGCGTTCGCGCAGTACTTCATTGCTGATCCCGATCGAGCCGACCACACGCATGGTGCCGTCCGGTTGTTCGAGCCGCACCGTGGCCGCCAGGCCGTTGACCATCTCCTTGAGTACGCGCAGGAACCGCAGCAACAGCTGTTCGAGATCCTGTGCCTGATTCACGCTGGCGGCGACGTCGTACAGAATCTTCAGCGATGCGGTCTTCTGTGCCAGCCGCGTGGTGTGCCGCGACACCCGGCTGTCCATGTCTTCATACAGATCGCTCAGTTCTTCGTTCAGGCTGTCGAGATCCAGAACCATCGCCCGCAACACTCCGGCATCGTTCAGTGACAGCGTCGCCCCCGGCTCCCCGGAACACACCTTGGATACCGAGTCCTCAAGGCGTGCCAGCGGTTCGATCAACTCACGACGCAGCCGGTAAAGCGCCAGGCCGAATGCCAGAAGCGAGCCGCACAGGGCCAGCACCATTACCCGCAGCAATGCCGCCGAATCCCAACCCCCGGTGATCAAAAGGACAGTGGCCCCGAACATCAACAGCAGACCCAGCCCCAGCGACAGCAGCGGCACTGCGACATGGGTACCGGTCACGATACGCCTGACACGCAGGCTGACGGATTGCCCGGCCTCCTGCTCCGTATGTTGCATCTTGAACTCCTGACCCCGCGTCGCCACGCTCAAGTTACCAGACCGGCGGCGTGCAGCGCGCGTCGCATCGCGTCGCGCCGCTGCTGCGCAAGCTGCTCGCCCAGCTGAGGCCCGTTGACGCCGGATTCCTTCAGTGTTGCTGCCGAGATCGCGCGTGCAGCCGGAAGCGCCGTCGACAACATGCGGCCAAGGCGCGCATCGGTACGCTGGGCCTCGCAGACCCTGACCAGTGCACCAATATCCCGTCCGCTATCGAATGCACGCCACATCTGGGCGAGATCGAACAAGGCGTGGATGTCCATGTGCTCGACGCGCTCACAAAGTGCCCGCGCCGCTGCCGCACGCCTGAGCAGCAGCGAGGTCACCCGGTCGGCGCGCAATCGTTCACCCAGCGCCTCGGCGGCCGCGGCCGTGTCGACACAACTCAACAGGGTGGCGGCAAGACACTGGGCGGCGTCGGTCGTCTGCGCGGCGGCACGTTTGAGCGCGGCAATCGGCGCACTGTCGACGCCGGTGCCGTGCCCGCGAGACGGCCCCATCGCGTCGGCCAGCGGCTTGATCAGCTCCTGCAGCGCACCACAGGAATGCAGGACCTCGAAGAACCGCCATGGCCGCGCGGTCTGCATCGCCTTGTTCATTTCACGCCACAACCGTTCGCGTGTGAGGTGCGCCATGTCGCCGCGTTGTACCATCGCGCACAGCAGACGGTGTGTGGCGTGCGCGACATGGAAACCATGATCGCCCAACTTCGCGGCAAAACGGGCAATCCGCAACAGGCGCAGTGGATCTTCGACGAACGCCGGTGACACTTGACGCAACAGCCGGGCATCGAGATCCGCACGCCCACCGAACGGGTCGACAATATGGCCATCCTCGTCCTGCGCCATC
>JAGRHB010000151.1 GCA_020445245.1 Gammaproteobacteria bacterium | reverse complement strand
TAGGCGTACTGATCACCAGCTCGTCCAGTGCCACCTGCAGCTGCCGCAGCTGCGCCAGCGCCTGGTCGCTGTCGTCTGTGGCGGCCACCGCATCGCCGCCGCGTACCTCGAAGCCGGTCGGCAGCCGGCCAGGGTCGGGCAGGGCTGACAGCGGGACGCGTACCAGCGCCCGCGGGAAGTGCTGTGCCAGCAGACGCTGCGGCGCGCCGCGCTCGATGATCCGGCCACGATCGATCACCGCAATCTCATCACACAGGACACTGGCCTCTTCCATGTAATGCGTGGTCAGCAGCACCGTCTTGCCCTCTTGTTTCACACCCTCGATCAGCCGCCAGAAATTGCGCCGTGACTGTGGGTCGAGCCCTGTCGTCGGCTCGTCGAGGAACACCAGGTCCGGGTCGTTGACCAGCGCGATCGCCAGCAGCAGCCGCTGGCGCTGCCCGCCGGACAGGGCGCGGGTGTCACGGTCCAGCAGCTCGCCGAGGTTGCACAGCTGGACAAGTTCGGACATCGGACGTTGCCGCGGATAGAAACTCGCAAACAGCCGCAGGGCCTCGTGCACGGTCTGGAAGTCCTGCAGCGCGGTGTGTTGGAACTGGATGCCGACCACTGCACGATAACTGTCGTCGCGTGGTGCGCCCCGGTACAGGACGTGCCCCGAGTCGGCGCCGGTGATGCCTTCGAGTATCTCCAACGTGGTGGTCTTGCCGGCACCGTTCGGACCGAGCAGGCCGAAACAGCTGCCTTCGGCCACGGTGAAGCCGATACCGTCCACGGCGCGCACGCCTGGATAGGTCTTGACCAGATTTTCCACCTGCAGCAATGGCATGACTTCCAACGACCCTTGATGCGACCGGTAGCCGGCCACGACGCCTGCCACACCCCGGTTGACGCGACAGCAGTGCGACAGGATAACCCCGTGAACGGGGGTTTTGGGTGGCGATTTCAGTTTCAGTTCAGGTTTCCGTCATAGCCTTTCGGGCATCGAGTCTGCTTCACGGAGAAACCGGAGTTTCTATGGTGCTGGAAAATCAAAAGGTGTTGGTCTGGGATCCCTTTGTCAGGGTGTTTCACTGGTCATTGGTATTGTTCTACCTGGTCGCCTGGGTCAGTGCAGAGGAGTGGGCATCACTGCATGAGCGGGCCGGGTACTTCATCCTGGTGCTGCTTGGATTGCGCATCGTGTGGGGCGTGATCGGCACCCAGCATGCGAGGTTTCGTGACTTCGTCTATGGCGGGACGGTGACCGTGGGGTACCTCAGATCGCTCAGGGCGGGCACACCCCGCCACTACCTGGGGCACAATCCGGCGGGTGGCTGGATGGTGATCGCACTGTTGCTCAGCCTGGCCGTGGCGGGTGTTAGCGGTATCCTTATCGGTGACGCGGAACATGGGGTGTGGAAAGAGATCCACGAAGGCAGCGCCAATATGACCCTGCTGCTGGTCGTGGTGCATGTGAGCGGTGTGGTGCTCGCCAGCCTGATCCACGGCGAAAACCTGGTGAGGGCGATGCTGACGGGGCACAAGATGCGGAGGAGTGAAGATGTCTGAGAAAAACGGTATCCGTCTTTCCTGGGTGTTCGTGGCCGTTGCCGTGGTCTCCGGTGCTGCGCTGCTGTATGACATCGCACCGGCCGGCGCTTCGGATGATCATGACGAGGCCCGCGAACTCAGGGACAGCGGCGAGGTCATGCCGCTGTCGGGCCTGCTGGCGCGGCCGGAACTCGATGGCCTGCGTGTCCTGGAGGCGGACCTCGAACGTAAGCATGGCCGCATGGTGTATGAGCTGGAACTGCTCGATGCTGCCGGCCGGGTCGACAAGCGCTATTTCGATGCCATCAGTGGAGAGCCGCTGGGCAACCGCGTGGAGGATTGAGCATTGCGTCTGCTGCTGGTCGAGGACGATACCGAACTTGCTGCCGGCGTCGCGGCCGACCTGCGCCACGAGGGCTTCGCTGTCGACACCGTGTCGAACGGTATTGACGCGGAGTACCTGGGCCGCGAGCAGCTCTACGATGCGATCATCCTCGATCTCGGCCTGCCCGGAAAACCCGGGCTCGAGGTGCTCAAGGCCTGGCGCGATGCCGGGCTGCTGACCCCTGTGCTGATCCTCACCGCCCGCGATGCGTGGAGCGAGCGGGTCCTGGGTTTGCGTTCGGGTGCGGACGATTACCTCGGAAAGCCTTTCCACCACGAGGAACTGTCGGCCCGGCTGCAGTCACTGTTACGGCGCAGCACTGGGCGAGCCAGCGCGGAGCTCCTGGTCGGCGGACTTCGGCTCGACGAAGAGCGCCAGCGGGTCTGCCGTTCTGACGGTGTCGAGGTCGAATTGACCGGCACGGAGTTTCGTCTGTTGCGTTATCTGATGACGCACCCCGACCGGGTATTGTCGAAGAGCCGTCTGACCGAACACGTCTACGAGGGCGACCAGGACCGCGACAGCAATGTCCTGGAGGTCTACATCCGGCGTCTGCGCGAAAAGATAGGTCGCGACCAGATCGAGACACGACGCGGTCAGGGATATCTCTACCGGAGCAAGCCGTGAACTCGCTGGAGCGGCGCTTCGTGGTCGGTCTGGCCACGACGCTGGTGATCGTGTTCGGCTTTCTGTTCTGGGGCGCGATGGCGGCCGTCAAGTCACTCAGCGAGGCCAACGTGCTGGCGCGCCTCGAACACGATGCGGAGGCCCTGCTGGCCGCGCTGTGGGTGAATCCCGCCGGCCAGGTGAAACTTCGCGAGGGCCGCATCACCCCGATCTATCAGCAGCCGCTGTCCGGCCACTATTTTCTGTTGAGCTTCGATACGCGACCGCCGTTGCGTTCACGCTCGCTGTGGGATGAGACCCTGCAGGTGCCGCCTCTCGCGGCAGGGGCTGTGAGGGCATTTCAGGCCGCGGGCCCGCAGGGCCAATATCTGCAATACCGTTCGGCAGGGTACGAGAAGAGCGGGTTGCACTTCACCCTGACCGTCGCCGAAGACCTGACGCCGATGCTTGCCCATATCCATCGCTTCCAGGTGTTTGCGCTCGGCCTGCTGACGTTCGCCCTGTTGGTGATTGTCCTGCTGCAGCGTTACGTGCTGCGCCGCGGCTTCCGTGCCCTCGACCGGGTGCGTGAAGAGGTCAGCGGCGTGGCGTCGGGACAGCTGCAGCGACTGCAGGCTCTCGGACCGGTCGAGATCCGGCCGTTGACGACCGAGATCAATCGTCTGCTGACGCAGTTGCAGCAGCGCCTGCAGCGCTCGCGCCAGTCGCTCGGTAACCTCGCCCATGCGCTCAAGGGGCCGCTCAGCCTGATGACACGGGATGTCGATGGGCTGGCGCTGCCGGCGACCGAGAGACAGCGTCTCGTCGACCGAATGGACCGCATACGCACCTTGATCGAGCGCGAGCTCAAGCGTGCGCGCTTCGCCGGCGAGGGCGGTGGGCAGCGGTTCTTGCCGCAGCGTGACGTCCCCGAGCTGGTCGAGGCGCTGGGCCAGATCCACCGCGACCGCCAGATCGACATCCAGCTCGCGCCGTTGCCCGAGGGGGGGCTGCCTTTCGATCATGAAGACATGCTCGAGCTGCTCGGCAACCTGCTCGACAACGCCTGCAAGTGGGCGCGTGGGAGGGTCCGTCTGCATCTGGAGGTGCAGGTGAACACCCTGTGCATCACGGTCGCGGATGACGGACCCGGTGTGTCCGAGGCCGACCGGGCCGGTTTGCTGCATCGCGGCACGCGTCTCGATGAACAGGAGAGCGGGCACGGCCTTGGCCTTGCCATCGTCAACGACCTGGTGAGTGACCAGGGTGGCTCGCTGGACCTGCAGCGATCGGTGGAACTGGGCGGACTCGAGGTGCAGGTGATGCTGCCGCTGAATATGCGTGGAGAGTAGTGCGCCCCGCTCGGAAATGCGTGCAGATCCACCGCAATTTTCAGCGTGATTTCAGCTTGATGGCTTAGTTTGAGAATCACACAGGGACAGGAAAGATTCAGGCCAGTGCCTGACCAGGACGGTCACCGGACAGGCCAGAGAACAGAGGAAAGCCATCATGTTGAACAAGACCATCATTACTTCCGCTCTGGGCGTTGCATTGCTGTGCGGCACCGCCATCGCGAGTTCCGACGAGAACGAGCGCAATGAGTATTACGAGCGTCGCGGTCCGATGCCGTTCGAGGTGCTCGACCTCGACAAGGACGGTGTCGTGACGCAGGAAGAACATGCGCAGGTCCGCAGCGAGCGTCAGAAGGCGCGCAGCGAACGCGGGTACCCGATGCGTAACGCGGCTTCGGCACCGTCATTCGATCAGATCGACTCAGACGGCGACGGTGCGATCAGCCGCAATGAACTCTACGGCTGGCAGGCCGGACGTATGCAGCAACGGCCGTGCATGGGGCCCGCTGCCCAGTGAAGCGCCGCTCGGGTGGACCGCACTGGCAGTCCACCCGACAAGTGACAGCGTCAGCTTTGAGTGCCGGTGCGGCGGATTTCGTCGCGCCGGTAGTCCGGGTCCATCCAGCACCGGGGCAGCTGTTCGTTGGAACAGAACGCCAGATCGGACTTGGCGAATGCCCGGGGCTCTGGCATCTCCTCGCCGATGTTGTAGCGTCCGATGATCTCGGACGCAAAAGGATCATAGAGCGCTGCCGGGTCGAGTACCTCGACCAGCTCACCTGTCTTGCATTCTTTGAGGAACACCATGCACCTCCTTTGGCCAACAGGGTGAATCGGGTTGCTCATTCAAGTATGGGTCGGGATTCACGGTACGCAATCTGTACCCCGGGTGTTGCAGGGGTATTCAGGGCCGTGCCAACGACGAATGCCGGTAGCGTGCGCCGAGGCGATATTGCGTGCCAGGCTCGATTGTGACGATTTCGTCCGCTGCGTTGGCCGTCTCTACGCATACCAGTCGTCGGTAGTCGTCATCGGCGAGATCCTGCATCGCGATCGCGATCTCCTTCCATGGATTCCACACCACGGTGGTCGTGCTGCCGCTGCAGTCAATGTCGATCCGCCGGCCAAGTACCGGATCGCTGATCGTGAGCGGCCCTTGCACCCGTTGGTAGATACGGTCCACCTCGCCGTCGAACATGACGGTGCCGGATTGATCGAACACGGCGAAATCACGCACCTTGTCGAGGTAACGGCTGCCGTCCAGTCCTGCAATGCCGACCTGCGCGATGTCGCCGACCGCAAAGTAGGTATGCAGGGCCTGGGTGATGTCGAACGCCTGTTCGCCCGTGTTGTGTGTGACCAGCGCGAGGTCGAGGACATCTCCGATTGTCACCACCAGACTCAACGCGAAACGGTGTGGCCACAGCGCGCGTGTCGTATCGTCATCGTGTAGCTGCAATTCGATACGCGTCAGCCCGGGCTCGGGCTGTGCGGTTGCGCCGACTGTCCA
>JAGRHB010000150.1 GCA_020445245.1 Gammaproteobacteria bacterium | reverse complement strand
GGTTCATGAACGTCTCTGACTTCACCCATGTGATGGAAACGCTGCTCGATGAGATGCGTGACGGGCGTCGGCAGGTGGCCGCCGATGCCATCGAAGTCCTCTTGCAGTCTGTCGATGTCCTGCGCGACATGCTGACTGCTGCTCGCGACGGCGGCAGTGCAGACGAAGCACGAGTGAAGGCGCAGTACAGCGAGCTGCAGCGTGTATTGGCCGATAAGCACAGTAGCGACGACGCAGTCGCCGATCCTGTGAAGCAGGCTTCTGCTGTTGTGCCCGAGGTGCAGCCGGTGGGGTGGAAGATTGTGTTTCGCCCGCATCCACATTTGATGCGTACCGGCAATGATCCGTTGCGCATCATCCGCGAACTGGCCACGCTCGGTGAGACCTCCGTCAATTGCGACCTCTCCGAACTGCCTGCATTCGAGGAGTTTGAGCCGGAAGACAGCTACCTTTCCTGGGACCTGCGCCTGCACGAGCCGGTCGACAAGTCGCAGATCGATGAAATATTCGAATGGGTGGAAGACGATTGTGACTTCGCGGTGGTGCCTGTCATGCCGGAGGGATACGACCCGGCAGCCGCTGTGGAGCCGCCGGCAGCAAGCGACCAGGCCGAACCAGTCGCCCAGAAAAAGCCTCACCTGACCGAGGTCCCGCCCCCGGAAGAACGGCGCGTAACCGATGAGCGGCGTAACGAAGCCGAGCGACGCAAGACGCCTGCAGCTGCTGCGGGCGGATCGAGTTCCATCCGTGTGGATATCCACAAGATTGACGCACTGATCAACATGGTCGGTGAGCTTGTCATCACCCAGTCGATGCTCGGTATGTTGGGCGAGGATTTCCATATCAGCCGTGTCGAACGACTGCGCGAGGGATTGACTCAACTCGAACGGCATACGCGCGAGCTGCAGGAGAGCGTCATGCAGATCCGCATGGTACCGATCAGCTTCTCCTTTAGCCGCTTTCCGCGTCTTGTGCACGACCTGAGCAGCAAGCTCAACAAGAAAATCGAGCTCAAGATGAGCGGTGAGAATACCGAGGTCGACAAGACGGTTATCGAGAAGATCGGTGACCCTTTGGTGCACCTGGTACGAAACAGCCTCGATCACGGGATCGAAAAGCCCGAAGAGCGGCTGGCGGCCGGCAAGCCCGAGACGGGCATCGTGCGCCTGAGCGCATCGCACCGCGGTGGCAACATCGTCATCGAGATCCGAGACGACGGCCGTGGACTGCCGCGGGACAAGATCCTGAAGAAAGCCGTGGAGCGCGGCCTGGTCAAGGCAGACGACAATCTCAGCGATAAGGATATCTACGACCTGATATTCCAGCCGGGATTCTCCACTGCTGAGCAGGTCAGCGATGTCTCCGGCCGCGGCGTGGGTATGGATGTCGTGCGACGCAACATCAACGAGCTTGGCGGTGCGATCGAGATCGAGTCCACGCCAGGCAAAGGCAGCGCCATCATCATTCGCCTTCCCTTGACGCTGGCGATACTTGATGGCCAGACGATCCGTATCGGAAAAGAGACCTACATCGTCCCATTGGTGTCGATAGTCGAATCGATCCAGATCCAGGAGTCAATGCTCAACACCGTGGTGGGCCGCGGCGAGACATTCACCCTGCGAGAAGAGTACCTGCCAGTCGTGCGCATGCATGAGGTATTTGGCATTGAGGACCACGACGCCAAGCGACTGACGGATGGAATCCTGGTGGTCGTCGAAGGCGAGGGCCGTAAGTGCGGCTTGTTTGTGGATGACCTCCTGGGCCAGCAGCAAGTGGTCATCAAGTCGCTTGAAGCGAACTACCGAAAGGTCGAAGGCATTTCCGGAGCAACCATTCTTGGTGATGGTTCGGTGGCGCTCATCCTGGATATTCCGGGGCTGATGCGTCTCGCAAAACAGGGCGGCGCGCGCACTCGTGCTCCCCTGGCGTTAACCGCTTGAAACAGGGGATCGAGGTAATGCCCGAGAGTGCCAACAACGTCAAACAGATACTCGGTGACGACGCATCCGGTACTCAGTATCTCACATGCCTGCTGGCCGGTGAGCAATACGGCCTGAACATATTGCAGGTACAGGAGATTCGCGGTTGGGAACAGGTCACCCGCATCCCCAATTCGCCGCGCTATATCAAGGGCGTGATCAACCTGCGTGGCACCATCGTGCCCATTCTGGATTTACGCCTGCGCTTCGATCTGCCGGCCGAGCCCTACAGCAAGGAAACAGTGGTGATCGTCGTGCGCGCCGCTGACAAAAAAGGCAATGAGCGCTCTATTGGCCTTGTCGTCGACGCCGTTTCCGATGTGATTGTGGCACGCGATGAACAGGTTGTATGTACCCCGGAGTTCGGCGCGAACGTGCCCACAGAGAACATCATCGGCCTGGTCAGCGAAGGCGACGAGATGGTGATGCTGCTCGATATCGCCAGCCTGTTGGAATTGGATGCGGACGAGGTCGGCGTAACCGGGGGCTGATCCGCAACCATGCTTCGCAGCCCGACAGCGAAGTGGCAGACAATGCATGAACTCAGGGGAAGCGGCCGTGGCCGCTTTTTCCTTTTTGGCGCTGCCCGCACTTTACCCATGTGACTCTCAAGGAACGGAAAGTCACGCCGATGCATATGCAGGTGCCGCTGCTGGTGACCTTTTTACCTGCAGGCTGTGGATTGTGCAGCCGCCAATGACTACGCCTTTCCGAGACTGGTAATGAAGATCAACGAGCCTGTGACGAACAAAGAGGTCCCTTTTCCGAAAGACACGATCCTTGTGTCCAAGACGGATCGAAAGGGCATTATCACCTATGCCAACCCCGCTTTCGTCGCTATCAGCGGCTATAGCGAAAACGAGCTGATAGGGCGCAATCACAACCTGGTCCGACACCCGGATATGCCGCCCGAGGCATTCAAGGACCTGTGGGACACGGTACAAGCCGGTCTGACCTGGACTGGTCTGGTCAAAAACCGCGCCAAGAGCGGCGACTACTACTGGGTGCGCGCAAATGTCACGCCGGTACCGCTTGCCGATGGCGGCGTTGAATACATGTCGGTACGAACCGAGCCCTCGGCGGAGGAAAAGCGCTATGCCGAGGAGTTGTATGCCAAGGTCCGGGCCGGCCAGGTCAAGTTGCCGTCCTCCTTGGCGGCAGGATCCCGCTGGTCAATCGAGCGCATTTCGACGCTCGGTGCTGTCGGCATCGCGGGTGTGGCCGTGATCGCCATGTTGTTGCTGGCTGCCGGTGTCGGTGACGGATTCGTCTACGGAGCTCTGGGGGCAATTGCGGCATCAGCACTGGCCCTCGCCTATCTCACCCAGACGCATGTGATCAAACCGTTGCGCCACGCGGCCGGCAAGCTCGCGCAGTTCGTGGCGGGACAGTATTTCGATTGGGCGGAGGCCAGCGAGCGCGGTGTCGTCGGTGAGCTGCAGCAGGTCATCCGCTCGACCCAGATCAAGCTCGGTTTCGAGGTCACTGATGCGCAGCGCCGTGCCGATGAGACAGCACGCGTGCAGACCGCGCTCAATTGTGCATCGACCAACGTGATGATGGCGGATGCCGATCTGAACGTGATCTACATGAACGACGCCATCAAGAAGATGTTCCAGGAAGCGGAAGCCGACCTCAAGCAGCAGTTGCCGCATTTCGACGCTGATGACATCTTTGGCCACAACATCGATATGTTTCATGCCAACCCTTCACGCCAGCGTCAGTTGCTGGCGAATCTCGAAGGGACCTTCTCGAGTGAACTTCAGGTCGGAGGGCGCACATTCCGTATCATTGCCAATCCGGTGATCAACGAAGATTCGGTGCATCTCGGCACCGTGGTCGAGTGGGCTGACCTCACTGCGCAGCGTGCGGCGGAGCGGGAAAAGGCGGAGAGTGATGCCGCGGAGCGCCGTCACGCCGCGGAGAACCTGCGTATCCGTACGGCCTTGGACAACGTATCCAGCTGCGTGATGATGGCGGATGCCGAAAACAATATCATCTACATGAACCATAAGGTCGCCGAGCTGTTCGAAAACAACGAGACGGAGATCGCGCGATCGCTCCCGGGTTTCAAGGCGTCGGGGTTGCTGGGTGCCAACATTGACCGGTTCCACAAACAGCCGGCACATCAGCGTCACATGGTCGAGAAGTTGCGGGATCCGGTGAAGACCGAGATCCTCCTCGGCGGGCTGACATTTGGATTTACAGCCAATCCCGTGCTCAGCAAAGAGGGCGAGCGCCTTGGTACGGTCGTGGAGTGGGTGGATCGTACAACCGAGCTGGCGATGGAGAGCGAGCTGGAGTCTATCGTCGGGGCCGCACGGGCCGGCGAATTGTCAAAACGCGTCGGCATGGAAGGAAAGGTCGGCTTCTTCAAACACTTGGCATTGGGTATCAATGCGCTGCTCGATGACCTTTCGAGTGTGTTCCATGACGTATCCGACACGCTCGATGCGATGTCTAGTGGTGATCTCACCAAGCCGGTCATGCGTGACTACAAGGGTGAGTTTGGTCGCATCAAGGACAACCTGAACAATACCCTGGTGCACATCTCCTCGACGGTGGCCGAACTGCGTGAGGCGACCGACTCGGTGAATGTCGCCTCCAATGAGATCTCGTCAGGCAATACCAACCTGTCGTCGCGTACCGAGCAGCAGGCATCCAGCCTCGAAGAGACGGCTGCCAGCATGGAGCAGTTGACATCAACGGTTCGCAACAATGCTGACAACGCGCAGCAGGCCAATCAGGTTGCCAGCAGTGCGCGCCTGCTGGCCGAGAAGGGCGGCGAGGTGGTGAGCCGGGCCGTTACCGCGATGGACCAGATCAACGGGTCGTCGAACAAGATCGCTGAGATCATCGGCGTAATCGACGAAATCGCGTTTCAGACCAACCTGCTTGCGCTCAATGCCTCTGTCGAAGCGGCCCGCGCGGGTGAGCAGGGACGCGGGTTCGCCGTTGTAGCCACCGAGGTACGCAACCTTGCATCCCGATCGGCGGATGCCGCCAAGCAAATCAAGGACCTGATCAGCGACAGCGTCAGAAAAGTGCACGCCGGTGCTGAGCTGGTCAACGAGTCCGGGGAGACGCTCAGTGAAATCGTCGTCGGCGTGAAAAAGGTTGGGGATATCGTCGCCGAGATTGCGGCGGCCAGCGCGGAACAGGCGGCCGGCATCGATCAGGTCAACCAGGCGATCACCAGCATGGACGAGATGACGCAGCAGAATGCGGCCCTTGCCGAGGAAACATCGGCGGCATCGGTGTCGCTCTATGAGAAGGCGCAGGACATGGACCGCGCGATTTCTTTCTTCACCGTTTCGGCGGACCTGGCGCAGATGATCAAGGCACAGGATGGCGTACATGGCCACGCCCATGCCCACGGTTTGGAGGACCACGATGCGGACTTCGATTTCTTCGCGGCCCGCACTGCGCACCTGTCATGGCGTCAGCGTATCCGGGATT
>JAGRHB010000014.1 GCA_020445245.1 Gammaproteobacteria bacterium | reverse complement strand
TCGAAAATGGGCTGGAAATGCAGCTCGAAGGCATCGTCGATCAGCGCCTGGCTGATGCGCTCGCGCCATTTCGCACGCGAGGCGAGAAGTTCCTTTGCCTGCTCATCCGGTGAATACATGTGCCAACGGCCGCTGCCCGCCTCCTTGGCCTGGTACATCGCCATATCGGCGTTCGCGAGCAGGTCGTTCAGATCGCTGCCGTGGTCCGGAAACAGGGTGATCCCGATGCTGCAGCTGACCTTGTGCTCACGCCCATGCGCCGCGAATTCCACCTGTCGCAGTTCGTGCTGCAGCTTGTTGGCCATGTATACCGCTTCGTCGGCCTGCGCCTCGGGCAGCACCAGGGCGAACTCGTCACCGCCGAGGCGCGCCAAAACGTCGGAATGGCGTACGGCGTCACGCAGGCTGCTCGCCACCAGCAGCAAAAGAGCGTCACCGGCCTGGTGACCGCTCAGGTCGTTGACATATTTGAACTGATCGAGGTCGAGGAACAACAGGGCACCGGTTCGCTGATAGCGCACGCTCAGTGCGAGGATGCGGTCGAACACCTCCTGGAAGCGGCGGCGGTTGAACAGGTTCGTAAGGGGGTCGTGGTCGGCCAGCCACATCAGGTTCTGCTCCGCCTCGGTTCGCGCCGTGAGCGCGCTTTCCAGGTCGTCTGACAGACGTTTAACCGAATCGACCACGATGTCGATCTCATCGGCAGCGATACCACGGCGGCGCAACGGCAGCGCATTGCGCAACGCGGCAAAGTTGCTGCGCCCGAGGTCGGGCAGCGCGGTTGCCAGTTGGCGGATGCGATTCATCGGTTTCCACAGAAAGACCAGGAGGATGGACCCGGTGACCAGCAGACCGGCGATGCCACCGGCCAGAATCACCCGGTTGGCCTGCGCCAGTTGCGCAAGATCATCGCTTACCGGGCTCATCACGAGAAACGAGGTATCGTCGCCCGCGGCCCTGTCACGCCCCAGCAGACAGGCGAACCACTGCTGCTGATACTCAACAAACACCGCCTCGTCGATGATGTCGGTGAATGCGTACCGATCCTGCAGTGCACCCAGCACCCCGAAGGTGAGGACCGGGTGGCTGAGCGCGGGCACTGCCATGCCCCAGCCCGCCAGGAATCGCTGCCCGGCAAACCCCTTTGCCTCGTTGCTCCCCCCGCGGGCCACCAGGACTGCCACCTCTGAGCCGGACAGCCGCTGAAACTCCAGGACCCCGTCGGCGACCGAACGACTGATCACCAGAACACCACCGCGCAACGAGCCTTCCAGCTGCGGAACCGCAAGCGTCAAGACACAGTCTTCCAGGCAGTCGATACGCCCCGCCGGCGCATCGTTGGCGATCGCCTGCTCCGCCAGCTGCCGGTGGCTTTCGATATCCGGCCCGGCACCGAGGCCGTCGTGCAGCACGCCATCGGAATCAAGAAACGAAAGGGACCCGATCCCCCATTCCAGGCTCAGCATCGCGCTGTGGCGCTCCAGAATCGCCTGCAGTTGCGCGGGGCCCTGGACGCCGCCTTGTCCGCTGTCGAGCAATGGGATGAAACCGGCAAAACCCGTCAGTTGTTCATAGTCGCGCTGCAGCAGCCCCGAAATCATGCGCTGCTGCTGGCGCAGAAGATCCAGTTTCTGTTCATTGAACTGGTTGTTCGACTGGCGGTAGGCAGCCAGCGTGATCAGCGAGTTGACGACAATGAGGACCAGGCTGACGATCAGGCCAACCTTCCATTTGAGACTGATGAAGCGGGGTGATTCGCTTGAACCTTTCCGGTTTGCGTCCATCAGCTGCAATCCGTTTTCAGAACCGGTAAGACGCCAGCAAGGAAAACATCTCCCAGTCCTGCACCGTCGCGGATGGCACCGGGTTTTCGCGCCGTGGCAGGGTCCAGGTACCGTCGTTCCACTGGTACTCCGCCCGCAACATGAAACTCGGGGTGACATCCCAGCGCAGACCGACCATCCAGTCCTTTTGGTAGAAGGCATAAGGCGGCACGAAACCACCGGTCGCAGCAGATTGTCGCGTCCCGCTCCGATCATCTTTGTCGGTAAAGCCCTCGCTGTATCGCACCACCCATTCCAGGTCGTCACGTAACAGATAGCTGCCCTGCAGGTAGTATCCCTGCACCGTGCTGTCAAGGTTATCCACCAGCGGGCCGAAGCCATCGAACCCGACCGGTTCCTCCATGTACTCGGCGGTCAGGCTCCAGCGCTCGGCCGTGTATTGCACGGAGGCGATCCAGTACAGGAGATCGATTTCACCACCGCCGATGGGATCCGCCGGGGCTGCATCGAATGACAGGTTGACCTTCGCCGCGCTCAGAGAGAGACGCCATGCACCGTCACGCGTTTCGTACTCGCCGCGGGCGATGAGGGCCGGATCGCCGGATTCCACTTCACCGCCAAAGTCCCTGCCCAGGAACGAGATCTCGACGTTCTCGTCGACGGGGCTGCTGCCCACACCAAGGTTCAGCGAATAGGTGCCATGCTCGTCGTACGCGCGTCCGTAGAACTGCAGCCCATCGGCAGACAGGATGAGATTGCGTACCTGGTCGAAATAAATCTGTTGCGGAAGAAAGATACTCGGCCGGGTGAAGGCCACGTCCCGCGTGTCATTGTATAGACCTAGCGGGTTTTTCGATCGACCGATCATCACACCGAAGGCATGTTCCGGGGTATTCGAGATCGTCCAGTCGACCAGCGCGTAGTCAATCACGGGCGACCCGTCATACATATCGCCCGCGCGGCGCGACAACAGCTGCCCGGACAGCAGCACCGAAGGTGTGGCCCTGAACGACGCGTTGATACCGAGCTCGGTGAACTCAGTACTGCCGTCGTCGCTGTCGCCAAAGAAGCGATTGTCAGTGGTCTTGACGAAACCCTGCGACAGGAATCCATGGACCTGGACATCATCGGTCCAATCGTCTGCGTGCAGGACCGGTGGCACCAGTGCCAACAGCGCGGCAATGCCGCCTCGCAGGCAGGCCACCGTCCGGCACCTAGCGGATGCTGAGTACTTGTACCGTGTCATCGATCATCTCGCTTGGCAGATAGCCAATGGCGCCCGGGGTATTCGCCACCTTCTGGCGCATCTCGACCGGGTCGGCGACCGCCTCTGGGGCCTGGCCGGTTCCGGAGTAGAGCTGCCGGTCCCATACACGACGCAGTTGTCGTGGGTACAGGCTCAGGAGATCCTTGGCAAAGCTGCGGTGGACCTCACTGTCGTCGGGCAGGACATACACGCGCACGGGCCCGCCATCGGGCCATTGCGCCAGCTGCATGCTGAAGATCAGGCGCGTGGAATTGAGTGAAACATCGCGCATGCCAACCGCGGGATGCGCGATCAGAACCGGGTCCGCGTATGCAGAAAACGCGCAGATGAGCGCAATCAGCACACCGCTGAGGCGCTTTGGGAAGGAGATCGGTCTGGGATACAGCACCGGCTGAGGTCCGTGCGGTCGCTACTCGGGGCAGTTACCTACGCAGCCACGGGAATCGACCAATGCCCTCGAGATCACTGCCAGAATGCACACCGTGCCGACTCCCTGCATCAATAAAACGCCGATAAACCCCTGAAGTTTAGGTCAATCCGCGCGAACAGCAACAGCTGTTCCAATCAGTGATTCGACACGATCCGTGCGCCAACCGCTCGGCGGACGTCATTGAAAATGCTCACCAGATCGCTTTGCCAACGCCCGAGCTGGATCTGTAGTGCCTCATCGGGGAAGAACGGAGCCAGGGCCTCTGGATTGAGCACTGTGAGCAGGGTCTCATCCTTCTCAGCGATCACCGCGATCTTCAATGGCAGATAGGACACCAGTTCGGGATAGTGCTCGCTGACCATACGCACCTCGTCGACCTTGCCGAAAAACACCACGCGGTAGAAATCGGATTTATAACCGAAGTCCTGCATGCCCCCGTCGCACAATTGCAGATGGGCCACGGTATAACCGTGTTCCTCGACACTCGCCTTCACATACTCAAGGACAATTTCCGCCCGCAGCGGCACGCGCGCCATGATCATGTTGTCTGCAACACTGGCGTGCGCGATCAAAAGAACCGCGCCCAACAGGAACATCTTCAGCGTCGCGGTCTTCATAGCGTGGCCTCGTCAATGATGTTCGTAAACGTCTCTTCCATTCGATCCCAAAGGCCGACCAGTTCGTCGTTGTTGAACCAACGCGAGATCACACGCAGGTTGGGCACCACCAGAATCACTTCACCGCCCTCACGCTCCATGATCGTGATGCGACACGGCAGTACGACGCCGAGGCGCGGTTCAATCTTCAACATGCCATACAGCACATTGAAATTGCAGAAACGCACACCGACCTGCCGGGTGTTGACACTGAACTCATCGGTCAGACCCTGCTCCAGCAGCCGGTCGGGGAAAATACGGAAGTTGGCGCCCGTCAGTGCTGCCTTGACGTTTTTCACCGTGGTCTCGAAATCATGCGGTGACTCGAATACATGCGTTGGACGTTCGTCGGCGTCGATTTCCGCCACACTGCGCGCCTGCTGCTCGAACGAGCGGACGAAAGCCACCAGGTCATCGATATCCGTCTCACTGAGCTTGCTATCGAACGACGGCATACCGGACGACTTGCGGCCAACGTGAATGACCCGCCGAATCATCTGGTCGGGTGCAGATGCAAGAAAGCCGGGGTTGGAGATCGATGCCGGCATCACCAGGAACGTGCGCTCGCGCGAGGTGGTGACACCAGTCCCCTGGCCCTCACCGCTGCCGTCGGCACCGTGGCACTTGATGCAGTGTTCGGTATACAGCGTATGACCGTGGGCGGCATCACCGACCACGGGCTCTTCGGCGTATGCAATCTCCGTTGTCTCCGACCGCTGGCGCAGAAACTTCACGATCGCCCCGACCTGTGCGTCGCTCAGACGCTGAAACGCCGGCATCACACGGCCCGGACGGCCAAGCCGGATGGTGCTTTGCAGGTACTTGTCGGAGACATCCGCCAGCTTGGCATTGAGCAGCGGCAGGCCGATACCCGACTGACCCTCCATCTGGTGGCAGCCGCTGCAGTGCTCGATATACAACTCCCGCCCGTCAGGTGCAGCGTACGCCGTACCCGAGACCGAGATTGTGGCGACGGCAAGGCCGCCAAGCAGTAGCCGGATCAGATTCATGCCTCAAACCCTAACCGAGGTTATATTGCGTTGCAATATTAGCGATTACTGATAAAAAAACTTTAGTGGATTGGCGAAAAATTGAGTTCGATCAAAGTTTGGACCAAAAATCGTCCACCGCCAGCCGGCAGCCCACCCGTCAACAGATTCACACCGGAAAAGGCCGCTGTGCCGATCAGCCGACAGCGGTCAGGAGATATCGGCGTTGTCGCCATGTTGCTGCAACCAGGCCTTGCGGTCGGCCGCGCGTTTCTTGGCCAGCAGCATATCCATCAGTTGATTGGTCTGATCACCCGGCTCGATCGTCAGCTGCACCAAGCGCCGTGTGTCCGGATGAATCGTGGTCTCACGCAGTTGCATCGGGTTCATCTCACCCAGGCCCTTGAAGCGCTGGATACCCACCTTGCCCTTGAGCTTGTCGGCAGCCACCCGGTCGAGGATCCCCTGTCGCTCGTGCTCGTCCAGTGCATAGAACACCTGCTTGCCCACATCGATGCGAAACAGTGGCGGCATCGCCACATACACATGCCCCTCCGCCACCAGAGCCTGAAAATGGCGCACAAACAAGGCACACAGCAGCGTGGCGATATGCGCCCCATCGGAGTCCGCATCGGCCAGGATACAGACCTTGCCGAACCGCAGCTTGGAAAGATCGTCGCTGCCCGGCTCCACACCAATAGCCACTGAGATGTCGTGAACTTCCTGTGATGCCAGTACCTCGGCCGAATCCACTTCCCAGGTGTTAAGAATCTTCCCGCGCAACGGCATGATCGCCTGAAAGTTGCGATCACGTGCCTGCTTCGCCGACCCTCCGGCCGAATCGCCCTCGACGAGAAAAAGTTCGGTGCGACCCATATCGTCCGACAGGCAATCGGCCAGCTTGCCGGGCAAAGCGGGCCCCTGGGTCACCTTCTTGCGCACCACCTTGCGGCCGGCGCGCTGCCGTGCCTGGGCGGCGCTGATGGCCAGGTCAGCGATACGTTCGCCTACATCCGTGTGCTGGTTCAGCCACAGTCCGAACGCGTCCTTGACGACACCAGCGACGAATGGCGCACATTCGCGCGACGACAGCCGTTCCTTTGTCTGACCAGAGAACTGCGGATCGAGTAGCTTTACCGACAATACATAGCTGACGTGATTCCACACATCGTCAGGCGCCAGCTTGACGCCGCGCGGCAACAGGTTCCGAAACTCGCAGAACTCGCGTACCGCCTCGGTCAGCCCGCTGCGCAGACCGTTGACGTGGGTGCCGCCCTGGGGTGTTGGGATCAGATTGACGTAGCTCTCGGTGACCGCCTCCCCACCCTCGGGCAACCACACCAGGGCCCAGTCCGCGACCTCGTCATTGCCACTGCTGCTACCGACGAAAGGTTCCTCGGGCAGCGAAGGCGACCCGGCCAGCGCGTCCACCAGGTAGTCGCGCAACCCGTCCTGGTAGCACCACTCGTCGTGTTCCGCCTCGCCTTCGCGAAAGAAACGGATCAGCAGGCCGGGGCACAGCACCGCCTTGGCACGCAGCAGATGGCGCAGCTCACGTACGCTGAATTTCGGCGAATCGAAGAATACCGGGTCCGGCCAGAACTTGACCCGGGTACCGGTATTGGCCCTCCCGACCCTGCCCACTTCCTCGAGTTCCGACACCTTGTCGCCATTGGCGAAGGCGATATTGTATTCGGCACCGCCGCGCTTGACCCAGACCTCAAGATGCTTCGACAAGGCATTCACCACCGACACCCCAACGCCGTGCAGACCACCGGAGAAGCGGTAGCTGTCGTTGGAGAACTTGCCACCGGCATGCAGCTTGGTCAGGATCACCTCGACACCGGGGATACCCTGTTCGGGGTGGATGTCAACTGGCATCCCGCGACCGTCGTCGCTGACCTCGACTGACCCATCCCTGAACAGCGTGACCTCGATCTGCTTCGCGAACCCGGCAATCGCCTCGTCTACGCTGTTGTCGATCACCTCCTGCGCCAGATGATTCGGTCGCGACGTGTCCGTGTACATCCCGGGGCGTTTGCGCACCGGCTCAAGTCCGCTCAATACCTCTATCGCCGAGGCGTCGTAGGCGCTCATCGTCTGTCGGTAATCCGTGAAGCTTATTGGGAAAGAAACAGTTCGCGACGGAATTCGCCGCTCAGATAGTCGCGTATCTCGTCGGCACTGCGCGTACCGCGGATGCCACAGAAGTAGTCACGCAACAACTCGCCGTGAAACTCGCGGACCTGCACACCCGGGACGGCCTTCCAGAGCGGCCGCTTCGCCTTGCTCACCGGCGGGTCACGGCGCGGATTCGCGTAGGCATATACCTTGTACTCGCGGGTTTCACAGCGAAAACCCTCGAAAGTGCCGTACTCGGAGCCGCTGCTGCTGCGAATCCACAACCACGCACGCACCACGCGGTCCCTGGGGTCCACGGTGATTCGTGACCTGTCGATCAGAAGTTCCAGTCCCTCGGGCATCGAATCGATTCGCACCGCGTGCAGATCCTCGGCCCTGGGCATCGCCAGCACCTCGGTCTCGTTTTCTATCCAGGGGATATCCTTGCTGTCGTCATAGTTGTATTCGCCGCGGCCGACCTCGTCACGGTAGTCGTAATACGGATCGACAATCGTATCGCCGGCACCAAACGCAGGCAGCAATGCCGCCCAGATCACCGGCGCAGCGCACCAGCGCCATGTCGAACGCAGTGGGAAACCAAGTAATCGCATGGCCGCGGAGTTTACCTCGTGGCCGGGCGCCGATGCACCTTCCGGGTTTACGCCCTGGCGCCGCCTGCGGTAGCTTTATGCAGCCAACCAGAGAACCGGGATGACCAAGAAGAAAACCGAAACCACTTCATTCGAAGAATCGCTGAGTGCGCTCGAGGCGCTGGTCGAACGTATGGAAGCCGGCGAACTGAGCCTGGAAGAGTCGCTGAGTGCCTTCGAACGCGGCATTGCGCTGACGCGAAGCTGCCAGCAGGCCCTGCAGGCTGCGGAACAGAAGGTGGAAATCCTCACGGCGGGAACACCGCATGCGCCGACCGAGCCGTTCGACGATGACGCTTGACCCCTCGTTTCAGGTCTTTCTAGGTGACTGCCGGATCCGTGTCGAACGCGCACTGGACCAATGGCTGCCACCCGAAACCACGCAGCCGATCAGTCTGCACAGTGCGATGCGCTATGCGGCACTCGGCGATGGCAAACGCGTGCGCCCGGTTCTGGTCTATGCCTCCGGCCAGGCACTGGGGGCCAGGCCGGAATGCCTCGATGCCGCCGCCTGTGCGGTGGAGCTGATCCATGCCTATTCGCTGGTGCACGATGACCTGCCGGCGATGGACGACGACGACCTGAGGCGCGGCCGCGCGACCTGCCACAAGGCGTATGACGAGGCCACCGCCATTCTCACCGGTGACGCCCTGCAGACGCTGGCTTTTCGCGTGCTCTGCGAAGACGACGAACTGTGCGTCAACCGTGCGGACCGGCTGCGGATGATCGCCGAACTGGCGCAGGCCAGCGGCTCACGCGGGATGGCCGGCGGCCAGGCGCTGGATATGGAGGCAACAGGCCGCGAGATCGATCTGGTGCAACTGGAGAACCTGCACATCCACAAAACCGGGGCATTGATCCTGGCCAGCGTACGTCTGGGTGGGCTGGCTGCGGGCGCCGCCAGCGACACCCGCCTTGCCGGGCTAGAGCGCTATGCCAAGTGCATTGGCCTGGCATTCCAGGTCCGTGACGACGTACTCGACGTGGAGGGCGAGACCGCTGTACTGGGCAAGACCCGGGGCAAGGACGAGGCCACGGAGAAAGCCACGTATCCGGCACTGATAGGACTGGACGCGGCGCGCGAAATGGCACAGCAGCTGGTCGACGAGGCACTGGACAATATCGCGTCATTCGACGCCGCAGCCGACCCGCTACGCCAGCTGGCGCACTACATCGTGGGCAGAACACGCTGAATTCCAAGCCGTTTTTTTCGTCCCCGCACACAAATTGATGGCACGTTGACCGGCGGACAGCGATAATGCGCGGCTCCGCCACAGTTTTTCCGGTGTTTTCCAGCCCGCGTGGCGGTCGATATACTCCCAGCAATTCACTCGACTTTAGGGCGGGCGCGGCCCGTTGAGCAGCACATGACCGCAGCAAAACTCAAGCCGACCAGCGGCGCCGACATCGAAGACGTCCAGGGCAGCGCCGATACCCGGCGCATCGCGATCAACAAGGTCGGGATAAAGGATATCCGCCACCCGGTTCGGGTACAGGATCGCAGCGAAGGCGAACAGCACACCGTCGCCACCTTCAGCATGTACGTGTTCCTGCCGCACAACTTCAAGGGCACGCACATGTCGCGTTTCGTGCAGATCCTCAACAGCCACGAACGCGAGATCTCGGTTGAATCGTTCAAGGACATGTTGAGCGAGATGGTGGAACGCCTCGAATCCGAGCGTGGCCACATCGAGATGGCATTCCCGTTCTTCGTCAACAAGAAGGCACCGATCTCAGGCGTTCAGAGCCTGCTCGATTATGCGGTGACACTGATCGGCGAGATCCGCAACGGCAAGCCCGAGATGTATATCAAGGTAGTCGTACCGACCACCAGCCTGTGCCCGTGTTCGAAATCGATCTCCGACCGCGGCGCACACAACCAGCGCTCTCACGTCACGCTGACCGTGCGCACCTGTGATTTCATCTGGATCGAGGAACTGATCGACGTGGTCGAAAAACAGGCCTCGTGCGAACTGTTCGGTCTGCTCAAGCGCCCGGACGAGAAATACGTGACCGAACGTGCCTACGACAACCCCAAATTCGTCGAGGACATGGTGCGGGACGTCGCCGCGCAACTGAACGCCGATGATCGCATCTGCGCCTACACTGTCGAGGCGGAGAATTTCGAGTCGATCCACAACCACTCGGCCTACGCCTTGATAGAGCGCGACAAAGAGGCCGAGCGGCAGGCGGGGTGACGCCACCGCGCATGGCGGGCCGGTCAATAGGTTGAACGCAAGATCAGCAGGTTTTCGCGCTGGTCGATCTCGAATCTCGACAACACGTTCATTCCCAACAGAACATTGCGGGGACTGTCGCCATCGATCACCACCGCCTTGACATCGTTGAGGCGCAGTTCGCCGATCGACACCGTGCGCAACGTGATCTCATGCCCGTAGGTGTTGCCCGACGCGGTGCCCACGCCGACGCGGGTACCCTCCACCCGGTGCCGGATCCCGAGGCGCGCCGCATGGCGCTCACTCATCGCGATGCTGGTCGCCCCGGTGTCCACGAGAAACTGCACCGGCTGGCCGTTGATCAGCCCGTCGACGAAATACCCGCCGTTGCCCTTCAGGATACGGATCTCGCGCCGCAGCTTCGGCTGGTAACTGGCGCTGACCGACGAACCCAGGCGCAGCTCCTGGCGTTCGCCGTCGATCTCGACCATCGCCTTCCCCGGATCGGCACTGATCAGGCGTACCCCGGCCGGGCCCGTGGAACCCGCCGACAGTACCTTGCGCTGACCGTCGATCTCCAGCATTGCCTTGTCCGGAAACAACGCCAGCACGCGCACCGAAGGGCCGGCACCGGCCGCTCCGGAAACCAGCAGGGACAACGTGACCAGGGCCGCGGCCAGGCGCGCCCGGAGCCGCCCATGAACTTTACACCTACACATAGTGCACCAGGACTTGCAGACACACGGCAGCGAATACCCCGGCCACCAGGTCGTCCAGCATGATGCCGAAGCCCCCGCCGACGTGCCGGTCCAGCCAGCCGATCGGCCACGGCTTCCAGATATCGAACAGACGGAACAGGGCGAATCCGGCGACGATCCACACCCATCCTACCGGGGCCGCGAGCATCGTAAGCAGGTAACCGGCGATCTCGTCCCAGACGATGCCCGGGTGATCGTGCACGCCCAGATCCCGGGCAGCCCTGTCGCACAGCCAGATGCCGACCAGGATCACGGTGGCGAGCACGCCGATATACGCGGCCATGGGCAGGTGTGACAGCGGCAGGTAGACCCCCACCGCCAGCAGGGTGCCCATGGTACCGGGGGCCTTCGGTGAACAACCGGCGCCAAACCCGAAGGCCAGCAGGTGCACCAGATTGCCCATCGACGGCTTTGGCAGGGAATCAGGTGCGGAAGTGGTCGAAGCCATCGGGGATCTCCTTGCTCACGTGCCCGTCCGGGTACACCAGTGCGATACCCTCTTCATCGACCAGGCAGCCAATTTCTTGCACCGCCTCACCCGCTGCGGCACATGCCGCGAGTACCTTGTCTGCCTGATCCGCACCGACACTGAACAGCAATTCGTAATCGTCGCCTCCGGCCAACGCATAGTGCCATTCACCGCGACCACATGCGGCAGCCACGGCGGGCGAGACCGGCAGACGCGCGAGGTCGATACGTGCACCGGCGCCACTGGCCTGGCATAGATGCCGCAGGTCGGCGGCCAATCCGTCCGAGACGTCGATGGCCGCTGTGGCGCACCCCAGCAACAGGCGTCCAAGCGCAACACGCGGGGTCGGGCGATCGAGTCGCGCCAACAGGTAGGAATCCTCTGCCTCAATTTTCGCGTTGTCACGCATGCGCCGCAGCGCCAGGCCGGCGTCACCGACCGTGCCGCTGACGAACAGGCGATCACCGACGACGCCGCCTGACCGCCGCAGCGCGAACGCCGGATCGACGAATCCATGCGCCTGCACCGTGATGCTCAAGGGCCCGCGCGTGGTGTCGCCACCGACCAGCTGCACATTGTGCTGTGCCGCCAGCCGGGCGAATCCGTCGACAAACGCACGCAACCAGGCGGTGTCTGGGGCCGGCAGGGTAATCGCCAGGGTGACCCATGCCGGCTCGGCACCCATCGCCGCGAGGTCACTGAGATTGACCGCAAGTGCCTTGTGGCCCAGTGCATCCGGGGCCACCGTCGGCAGAAAGTGCCGCCCCTCGACCAGCGTATCGATACTGACCGCGAGACAACGGCCGGCCGGCACGTTCAGCAACGCACAATCGTCACCGATACCGAGCGTCACATCGGCACGAACTCCGGTGGCACGGGAGAAATAGGTCCGGATCAGGTCAAATTCGGAAAGCGACACAGCACGGTGCGGTCAGCGCCGGGCCGCCGCCTCCAGCGGACGCAGGGAACGCGCGGCCTTGTCGAGAACCCCGTTGACATAGCGATGGCCCTGTTCCGCGCCAAAGGTCTTGGCCAGTTCGACGGCCTCGTTGATAACGACACGATAGGGAATCTCGGGGTGTTCCATCAGCTCGTAGGCACCCAGACGCAGGATTGCACGCTCGACCGGGTCGACCGATTCGAGTGCGCGGTCGATACAGGACGCCAGTGCCAGGTCCAGTTCCCCTAGGCGCGCCGGTACCCCGCGTACCAGTTCGGAGAAATAGTCGGTATCGAACTTCTTGGCATCCTGCTCGATCATGAAGTGGTTGATGATGGCGCCGACGTCCTGACCGGCCATCTGCCATTGGTACAGGGCCTGGATCGCCAGGCTGCGCGAACGGCTGCGTTGCCGACTCACGTTCCGATACCCTCAGATTTCACGCAGCAGGTTGACCATCTCGATGGCCGAGGCGGCAGCTTCGCCACCTTTGTTGCCGGCCTTGGTACCCGCTCGCTCAATGGCCTGCTCGATGCTGTCGACAGTCAGCACACCGAAGGCAATCGGGATGCCGTGCTTGAGCGTCACCTGCGCCATTCCCTTCACGCATTCGCCGGCGACGTATTCGAAATGAGGCGTGCCACCGCGGATTACCGCACCCAGCGCGACGATCGCGTCGTACCCGCCCTTGGCGGCGATCCTGTCCAGCACCAGTGGCATCTCGAAGGCACCTGGCAGTCGCACGATGGTGATGTTGTCCTCCGGCGTACCGTGACGTTTCAGGGTGTCGATGGCACCTGCCTCAAGGCTGTCCACGACGAAACTGTTCCAGCGCGCGACCACGACACAGAAACGGGCATTGGTGACCGTCAGACCACCCTCGATGGTTTTGATGCTCATGCAGTAATCCTCTTCAAGGTCTTCACCACGCTGTCACTCGGTATCGACGAACTCGACCACCTCGAGTTCGAATCCGGCAAGTGCGTGCAGGTGCTTCGGCGCGCTCATCACGCGCATCTTGCGCACGCCGAGATCGGACAGGATCTGTGCCCCGACACCGATGGTGCGCAAATCGTCGTCTTTCGATTTCTGGCGTTCCGGAATTGCATCATCGACGCCGTGCCATTTGTAATCCTGGATACGATGGATGATATCGCGTGCGGTGTCGTAGTTGCGCAGCACCACGATGACGCCTTCGCCCTCCGACGACACCTGGTCCATGACCCGGCGCAGCGGCCACCCGCAGTCGCGCGCGCTCTCGAAAAGGTCACACAATGTGTTCTGCACGTGCACGCGCACCAGGGTCGGCCGGTCCGGACTGATCTCGCCCTTGACCAGCGCCAGGTGCATCTCGTTGCCAATCACATCCTGGTAGGCAACCAGCTGGAAATCGCCACGCCGCGTCGGCAGGTTGCACGAGGTTACCCGTTCGACCGTCTTCTCGTTCTTGATCCGGTACTGGATCAGGTCGGCAATAGTGCCGATCTTGAGGTTGTGTGCGGCCGCGAACTTCTCCAGATCGGGGCGGCGCGCCATGCTGCCGTCCTCGTTGAGGATCTCGACAATCACCGAACTGGGTGAAAAACCCGCCAGGCGCGCCAGGTCGCAACCGGCCTCGGTATGCCCTGCCCGTACCAGCACGCCGCCCGGCTGTGCCATCAGCGGAAAGATGTGGCCCGGCTGCACCAGGTCCTGCGGTTGCGCATCCGGCTTGACCGCCGCCAGTACCGTCGTGGCACGATCCGCCGCGGAGATACCGGTGGTCACACCTTCCGCCGCCTCGATCGATACGGTGAAATTGGTCGATTCGAGCTGGTTGTCGCTGTTGACCATCAACGGCAGCCGTAACTGGCGGCAGCGCTCCTTGGTCAGCGTCAGGCAGATCAGGCCCCGACCGTACTTGGCCATGAAGTTGATCGCCTCGGGCGTGGTCGTCTCCGATGCCAGGATCAGATCACCCTCGTTTTCGCGGTCTTCATCGTCCATGATGATGACCATACGGCCTTGGCGCAGATCTTCGATGATTTCTTCGGTGGTATTCAGTGCCATGTCGCTGCAACTGGTTTGGCAAACGGTGCAGTCTACCAGCCTTGCCCCGTCCGAGAGAATGCCCGAATGAAGGAATCTGAAGGCGTCGTCCAGTACCGGCTCGACTACCGACATGGTGATTTACCCGCCACGGTCGATCTTCAACCGCTTTTTGACGGGTTCGCCCGCTGCCGCAGGCACGGCCTGATCGGCCAGGACCCGGCGCGGTACGACGGCCTGGCGTTCGGCAACATCAGTTGCCGCGCACCCGCTGGATTCGTGATCTCCGGCACCCAGACGGGAGGCCGCCGCACACTGCTTCCAGGCGATCTGGCCTGGGTCGAAGAATTCGATCTCGACAACAACTGCCTCACGGCAAGCGGCCCTGCACACCCGTCGTCGGAGGCCATGACGCATGGGCAGATCTACCGCGAGCTGCCTGCCGTGAATGCGGTGGTCCACGTCCATTCTCCACTGATCTGGCGGCACGCCCAGGCGCTAGGGCTGCCGCTGACAGCAGCCAGCGCAGGTTATGGCACTCCGGCGATGGCGCGAGAGATGCGGCGCCTGCTGCACCGGCCCGGCCTCGGCGATCGGGGCATCATCGCGATGGGAGGCCACGAAGACGGGTTGGTCGTCTTCGCGCCTGACATGAACAGCGCTGAAGCGCTGTTGTTCGCCGCACTTGCCGACGCCGCCCGGTT
>JAGRHB010000149.1 GCA_020445245.1 Gammaproteobacteria bacterium | reverse complement strand
CCCCGATCCAGGTCGTCGAGTGGGCGCGTGTCCCGGCCCGTCCGATCTATCCGGATTACGAACGTGACCTGCTGATCGCCATCGCCGCCGCGCTTGGACTGGCGTTGTTCGTGACATGGCTGGTGGAATACCTCTCCGGGCAGGCCACGCCGCCACCCGGCGCGCCTTATCTCGGGGTGCGCATTCACCCCGGCGATCAGCTGGCCGGCCCCGAAGCCGGCGACCGGCGACTGATCGATCACCCGGAAAGGGCGCGCGACGCGCTGGCAGCGCCGGCAGAGAACCTGCCGGTACTTCCGCGTGAACTCGCAGCAGCGGAGGTCGAAGCCCTGATGGGGGCACTCGAACCTTCAACCGCCGCCTATTCGACGCTGCTGTTGTCCGGGGTATCACCCTATGAATTGCCGTTACTGCACACCGGGTGCTTCGACCGTGGCCAGGGGCGGATCAGTGTCCCGGGCGCAGGACGTCGCGAGATCGTGATCGGCACCAGGGCCTGGCAGCGTCTGCAGCCGATTCTTGGCCACCTGGATGGTACACACATGAGTCAGCCGGTCGCTGAGATCGACAACCGCCTGCGCGCCGGCGCCCAGGATGCAAGACTGGCCGACCCCGGGAGCATCAATGCCCTCGCACTGTGGCACAGCTACGTGGTGTTTCTGATTCGCCAGGGCATCGATGCACCGGCATTGGCCCAACGGGTGGGCACTGTACCGCCCGAGGTCCTGAACGCCCTGATGCACTATGCGCCGCCGGGCGGCAGCCGCCCTCCGGGCAGTATCGAATTCGCGCATCCCGCACTGTGAACCGCGAAGACGACCGCCACAGCATGGCGTCCCGCACCGCATCGGGTTGGCACCACAACGGCCCACACCGGGCGGCCGCCGAAAATGCCATCCACACAGGAGAACTGCAGGCCTTGATGACGTCAACCGAGACAACGGCGGAATCCCCCCCGAGACAATCCTTCGGCCTGATTTTCGGCCTGTTGGTACTGTTGATCTTCGTCGAGACGATGACGGTGTTCGCGGTCCTGGCGTCGCAACGCATGACCACCGAAAAGGCGCTGCAGCAATACACCAACGAGTTGCTCAGGGACGTGGTCGACGAGACGCGCGAGAACGCCGCCAGTTACCTGCGCCAGGCGCAGGACAGCGTCCTGCTGACCGCGGGTGTCATGGAGGCCGGCCTGATTTCGATTGATGAGCCCGAAACGCTCGAACGCTACTTTCTCGAGCAGTTGCGGATCATCCCGCAGATCGATGCCCTGTACTTCGGTGACGACACGGGGCGATTCGTGTTCAGCAAACGTAGTGCCGACTCTCCCGAAAGTCTCTACCTGAGCAAAATCATCCGGCCATCCCTCGCGCCGGAGCAACGCGTGACCCTGATACGTCGCGGCCACGGTCTCGATGAAACCTCGCGGCGCAACGACCCGGACGATACCTTCGATCCACGCCTGCGACCCTGGTTCAACATGGCCCGTGGTGAGAAACGCGAGATCTGGACAGATCCTTACATCTTTTACACCTCGCAGCGCCCCGGCCTCACGGTGGCGGCAGCAATACGTGGTGCAGACGCCAGGATTCTCGGGGTCGTCGGCGCAGATATCGAGTTGTCCGCACTTACAGACTTTCTGCGCCGGCAACGCATCGGCGCCACCGGCGCCGCTTTCATCGTCCACAGCAACGGCGACGTGCTGGCACACCCCGATGCCACCGGCCTGGCGCAACGCGATGAGTCAGGGACAGTACGTCTCAAGAGACTCGCCGATTTCGACCGCGTGACCGCCCTCGCCGGTGCCCGTCTGGACGCACACCACCCCGATCTCAGTGCATTGCAGCACACCTATCACGACCGATTCGTGGTCGGTGAACAGCGCTATCTCAGCATGTTCATGCCGCTGCTGTCGCAAGGCGACCAACAATGGGTGATGGGGGTCTATGCGCCGGAAGATGAATTGGCGCAACGCATCCGCAACGCCCAGCGCGAAAGCGTCTTCCTCGGCGTCGCCGTCAGCATGCTGGTGATAACTGCCGCCGTTCTTGTCGGCCTCATCGCATTACGTCCTGTGCGGGCACCAAAACGCTGACGTGCGGCGCAGGACCTGTTGTACAGCCGGTCAGCTGCGCTCCCGGGAAACAAAGCTACTCGTCACGTTTGAGCAATGACTCGAGCCCTTCGAACGGTCGATGGGTCACCTGTTTCGAGTGTTCACCCGTTTCGGATTTGCCGCCGCGCGCCATGTGTTCTTCGTATCGCTGGTGTTCGTTGTCATGGCAATAAAGACAAAGCAACTCCCAGTTGCTGCCATCGGCCGGGTTGTTGTCGTGGTTGTGGTCACGATGATGCACCGTGAGTTCACGCACATTCGTGTGGGTGAAACTGCGCCCGCAACGCCCGCACACCCAGGGATAAAGCTTTAGCGCCCGCTCCCGGTAACCCTTCTCGCGTTCGTCCCGGGCGCGCCTTGCCTCGGCCACGACACGATCGAGCCTGCTGCTCTGCGGCCCACCCGGTGGTTTCTGTATCGACATCGCGCAGCGCTCCCGTCACCTGACCCGGAGGTTCGACGCAAAACCTCTAGCCACTGAAGCCGGCCGACACCCGGGGTCGGCCGGCCACACAGGCTGGCTCAATGGCCAACCTGAATATTAGCCTTGGCCAGCAAGGCGTCCACCTCGGCCTCGGCAGCCAGCCAATCCTCACGTTCGTCGCTCAGAAAGCCCTGCGATTCGCCCCGCAGGTAGGCTGCCTCGGCGACCATCTGGCGACGATCCGCCACAGTGATCTGTCGTGTGGCGGGCTTGGCCGGTGCTGCCGCGCTGGCAACCGCCGCCGTCTTTGTGGGCTTCTTCACCGGTGCCGTCTTTCCGGTCGCCGGCTTGGCCACGGCTTTTTTCTTCGCGACCTTCTTGGCAACAGCCTGCTTCACCGGCTGCTTCTTGGTGCTGGCCTTTTTCGACGCGGCCTTCCTGGGCGTGGCTTGCTCCTTCACCGGTGTCGGTGCAGCTGACTTGGTGGTGGTTTTCTTGGTGGTCTTGGCCATGGGTACCCTCGTAATGCTTGTGAACCCGGATGTCCCCGACGCGGCGCATCGGGCAATAATCGAACCTGCCTGGAACGAGATGCGTAATTTACGCATTTTCAGCCGGGTTGGAAGGGCTCACGCGCGATTTGTGGCGCGTCAACCAGTCCCGCGGACACCCCAGAGCAGGCTGGAAGTCTCTTCAGGAGGGCAGCAATCCGATGTCTTCCAGCTGCGGCAGCGCCTGTTGCGAAACACCCTGCAGTTCACCGCACATCCCCAGCATGTTCGTGGTGATGCGCTCCAGCTGCGCCTCGCGCTTCTTCCACAGCCGCAGCATCGCGCTCTTTTCTTTTTCCAGGTCGTCACGCATCTGCTGGTAGGCATCGACGACCGCGCGCACCTTCTGTGCAAACTGCGCGCTGGTGATGTAGCTGTACAGGGCCTCCATCGACTCACCCTTGCCGGCCGCAATGGCCTTTTGTCGCTGTGACTCGATCAGCACAGTACGCAGCGCCTCGGCCAGCGCCTTGACCAGGTCCGGCCTGACCAGCCACACCCCCTCGTGCATGACCATCGGCTGGCCGATACCTGCCGGAAAGGCCGTGCTGACCAGGACTGCAAGTTCGCCGCCTGCCGACTGCTGGTCGTCCTTCAACTTTGCCACCCAGGCGTTCGACCAGTTTTCCGCGCGTTTGCTTTCCCACACGATCCGGCCGCAGGCGGCGCCCGACCGCAGCCGCACAGTCTGAATCACATCGGCACCGCGCGCGCCTTTTTTCACCGGTTCGATCGCGTCGTAGGGAAACGCCGTTGCCAGAAGACCCTCGATCTCCAGCTCGAGCACCTCGCCCTGCAGTTGCTGCGAACCTTGCTCCAGTTTGCGCTTGAGATCTTCGTTGGCCTTCTGCGCGTCATCGATCTTCTTCCGCCACTCAGCCTCGCGCAGGCGATACGCCTCTGCCTCGGCCGCCTTGATGCGCTGACTCTCGGTATCCACCTTGCGCTGCACTTCCAGCGTCAACTCGCGCTGCTGCTCCTCCAGCGCCGCCTTCTCGGTGCGCAATGCCAGTTCCGTCTCGCGGTAACCGGCAAGTTTTCTATCCTTCAGCGTGAGTTCGTCCTGCAGGGCCCGGGCCCGCTCGGCACTGTCGCGGCGCGCCTCCTCGACTGCACGCTGTGCGCTCGCCTCGAGTTGTGCCCTGATCCTTGCCTGGTCCGCAGCGCTTTGCGCCAGCTGCTCCTGCAATCGTGCAATCTGCTCGCCAAACCGCCGCGACGCCGCGCGGTCGGCATCCGCCACCAGGGTCTCGCGCAGTTGTCGACGTTCGCCTTCGAGCATCGTCTCGTATTCGGATTCATAGCGCTCGATCAATTGATGGGCAATGGCATCCTGCAGCATGAATTCCGTTCCGCAATGCGGACAGGCCACGGTGTCGAAGGCGTCGACGATGATCTTCTTTGTCACGCTGGAACCCTCCTGTCACTGCGGTTCATTCGGGCCGCTGCCGGTACACCTCGTCAAACAGGACTTCGAGCAACGGATGGTGACCGCGCAGCCCGTCAATGACCTGTTTCGCCCAATCGAAGTAGGCCTGGCGTCGATCGGTGTCCCAACCGGCAGGGGGATTCATGGCAACATCGCGCAGATTGCAGATCTTGTCCGCCAGCTTTACCGCCCGCGCCTCACGCGACAGGTTCGGCGCCTTGTCGATCTGCGCCTGTTTGCACGCCGACCGACCAAGCGCCTTGTCATCCGTGACCTCATCGACGATCGTGCGAATCACTGTTCCAAATACCGCCTGCACCTCTTCACTGGTGGTCTGCGTATCTTCGATGGTGTCGTGCAATACCGCCGCCACCAGCGTAGGCAGATCCGTCACCCCGCCCTCGTGTACCAGCAGGTCCATCAGTGCAACAGGATGATTGATGTAAGGCGACGCGGCCTCATCCTTGCGGCGCTGGTCCTTGTGCTTGTTGGCCGCGAACGCGATCGCTCTCACCAACAGTGACAGATCGTTATCGTTCACGCTTTCCTCCCTGGCACCCGGGGCGGGTGCAACTCGCCTGTCGGCGATTAAACTGCGTTCGACTAACAATTTCAAAATATCGCAATAGCCACGGAAAGAATGACTGCTCAGATGCCGCGAATGCTCTCCAAATCACAGGTCCTCGCCTCGCGGCAGTGCCAGCGTAGACTCTGGCTGGAGGTCAACCATCCGGAACTGCGTGACCTCGACAACGCCATGCTACAACGACTGCGGGAGGGACGCCGTCTCGAAGCGGTTGCACATGATCTGTATCCCGGCGGTGTCCTGATCGACCGCGACACGCCCGTGCACGAGGCCTTGCAGGAAACCGCCATCCATCTGCAACGGACGCCGCGCACGCCCCTGTTCGAGGCGACGTTCAGCGCACATCAGG
>JAGRHB010000148.1 GCA_020445245.1 Gammaproteobacteria bacterium | reverse complement strand
GATCGCCACCGCGAAGGTCGAGGAGCTGATAGACGAGCTGCGTGCGAATTACACGATTGCGATCGTCACCCACTCGATGCAGCAGGCCGCGCGCGTGTCACAACGCACCGCGTACTTCCATCTGGGCAATCTGGTCGAGGTTGGTGAGACAACCCAGATCTTCACCAACCCGCGGCACAAGCTGACGGAAGACTACATCACCGGCCGCTTCGGCTGAGCCGGTCGGCGGCTGATATGTCTCAGGACGAGGCAACCAAGACCGCCGACCGGCACATCCTCTCGCGTTTCGACGGCGACCTGGGGTGCTTCCGCGGGCTCGTGCTCGAGATGGGGTGGCGCGTGCAGGATCAGGTTGTGCTGGCCAGCGAGGCGCTTTCCGCCTGCGACGTGGCAAAGGCGCGCAAGGTGATTCACGATCATCGCGTGATCCGTGATCTGGACATTGATGCGCTCGCTGCCAATGCCCGTCTGTTTGCTATTCACCAACCGGTCGCGCGCGACCTGCGCTTCGTGCTGACGCTGTCGCGTGCGGTTTACGACCTGGAGCGGATCGGTGATGAGGCGGTGCGCGTGGCGGATATCGCCGAGGGGCTCTACGAGTACCAACCGACGCTGCGTGACTGCGTCCTGTTCGAAGATGTTCGCCGGCTCGCCGGGCCGGCGGTGCAGCTACTCCAGCGCAGCCTGAAATCGGTTGCCGAGGAGAATGTGAATCTTGCCGTTCAGGTGGCACTCGATGGCAGGGATATCGAAGAGATGTTCAAGGGTTCGATCCGCCGACTTGCGACCTACCTGATGGAAGACCCGCGCAATATCCGCTGGGTAATGGATGCGACGCTGGGCATCAAGGCGATGGAGCGGATTGGCGACCACGCCTGCAGCATCGCACGCAACCTGATCTATTCGGTCACCGGCAAGGACGTGCGCCACGTCAACGTCGCCAGTCTCGGCTGATGCATACTCCCGGGTCGTGACTCAGGTCTGCAGCAGCGAGCGAAAGTAAGAGCCCCACACGACAAGGATCCCGGCGCCGGCGATCAGGTCCAGCCACATGTTCAGGCGCTTGACCGCCTGCACCTCGGGTGGCTGTTCGATCATGAATACCCGGTTCATCAGGGCGTCGAGCATCAGCACGAAGAAGAACAGCACGACCAGCGCGGGCACGATATACGCGGTCATGACGCCGATGCCTATTGGCTGCATGTCGGCGAACAGGACCAGTGGCAGGCAGACCAGGGTCAGGCCGATCAGGGTGATTCGCATGCCGCCGATATCTTTCAGGTTGAGGCTCATAGGGACTTCTTCCACTGTACTTGGATTGCACGGTGCACAGCTGGTAGTCTGCCGCGACACCTGATGTAGCGGCCATTCTACTATGCCGAAACCGCCCGATGAGCTGTCGCAGCAAATCGGCACGGTGGGACGGCGGGCCGCCGCGAAACCCACGACATCACAGGAACCCAGCGGTCATGACGCGCGTCGTTTCATTCAATATCAACGGGGTGCGGGCGCGCCCGCATCAGATCGAGGCCCTGAAACAGCGATACGATCCCGACATCATCGGACTGCAGGAGACCAAGGTGCAGGACGCGGAGTTTCCACGCGAGATGATCGAGGCGCTGGGGTACCAGGTTGCGTACTACGGCCAGAAGGGGCATTACGGCGTCGCGCTGTTGTCCAAGGAGCCGCCGGTCAGCGTCAGCTACGGGTTCCCGGGTGAGGATGCCGAGGCGCAGCGCCGCCTGATCGCGGGTACCTACCGAATCGGCGAGCGGGAACTCACGGTGATCAACGGATACTTCCCGCAGGGCGAGAGTCGCGACCATCCGGTCAAATTCCCGCACAAACAGCGTTTCTACGCCGAACTCTCGCAGATGCTGGCGCAGGGTTACACCATCGGACAGGATCTGCTGCTGATCGGAGACATGAACGTCGCGCCGACCGATGACGATATAGGGATCGGGGCGGACAATGCACGGCGCTGGCTGCGTGATGGCAAATGCAGCTTTCTGCCGGAGGAGCGCGAGTGGCTGGCGACGCTGATGGACTGGGGCTTGTGCGACACTTACCGGGTGCGCCATCCACAGGACGACCAGCACTTCAGCTGGTTCGATTATCGCAGCAAGGGTTTCGACAGGGAGCCGAAGCGTGGTCTGCGCATCGACCTGATGCTGGCCAGTGCCGGGCTGCAGTCAAGGGTCAGCGATGCCGGTATCGCCTACGATATCCGTGCGATGGAAAAACCCTCCGATCACTGCCCGGTATGGGTCGATTTCGCGTAGCCACGGCGTGCCTTGCGCGTTCTCAGGCCAGACGCGCCATCAGCCGTTCGCCATCTGCTGACAGCGCGGTGGCCCGCACCCGAATGATGCGGTTGTCGAGATCTCTCGCGGTGTCGCCCGCGATCTCGACCCGCAGGAAGTTCGGCGTATAGCCCGACCAGCCGGAACCGTCGCTGTTACGTCCCTCGATCAGGACCTCGAAGGTCTGCCCCAGGGCGCGCGCAAGAATCTGCCTGCGGCCGGTCTGCGCCAGCGTGTGCAACTGGCGGCTGCGCGCACGTTTGACGCTGCGTGAAAGCTGATTCGGCATCGTGGCAGCCTTGGTCCCGGCGCGCGGCGAGTAGGCAAATATATGGATGTGGCTGAATGGCATTGCGTCTGCAAACGCGATGGTTTGCTGCCACTCCTCGTCGGTCTCGCCCGGAAACCCGACGATGATGTCAGTGGTAATCCCGAACCCGGGCACCGCCTGACGCGCCTGCTGCACCAGTTCCCGGAAGTCTGCGCTGCGGCAGCGCCGCGACATCCGGCGCAGCACGCTGTCGGCACCGCTCTGCAGCGGCAGGTGCAGATGCGGCATCAGTCGCGGATTGTCGAACAGCGACCAGAAGCCGTCCGCCAGCTCCCAGGGTTCCAGCGACCCCAGGCGCACCCGCGGTACCGCGGTCTGCGCCAGTACCTGCTCGACCAGAGTCTTCAGGTCGCAGCCGATGTCGCTGCCGTAGCCGCCCAGATGGACACCGGCCAGCACTACCTCCTGTACGCCCGCGGCGTGTGCCCGATTGACCTCGTCGACCACGGCGGCGACCGGCTGACTGCGCTCGTCACCACGTGCCTTGGTCACAATGCAGAAGGCGCAGCGGTAGCGGCAGCCGTCCTGTACCTTGACGAATGCGCGGTGCCTGCCGCGTGCCAGCAGGGCGTTCTCGCCGGGCTCGGTGGCGGTCTCGGGCATCACCGGCAGATCGAGGCGGCGCGCAGCGATGTCTATCAGGCGATCCTTGTCCGGGTTTGCCACCACCAGGTCGACACCGAGTTCGGCGGCGATGGCCTCGGTCTCCAGCGAGGCATAGCAGCCGCTGACGACCAGCTTGGCCTGCGGATTGCCGCGCTGTGCGCGGCGGATCAGCTGGCGTGATTTGCGCACCGACTCACCCGTCACCGCGCAGGTGTTGATCACGACCAGATCGGCGTGTTCGGCGCTGTCGGCCAGGGCGAAGCCCTGTTCGCGACAGTCGCGCGACCAGCGTTCGAGTTCGGCCTCGTTGAGGCGGCAGCCCAGGGCCTGCAGGAATACGCGCATCGCACTCATCGGGTTGGTGGTGGAACCGGGAGTTTAACCGCGTGCGGCCGGGAGTGGTGGCTGCAGGGTGATGCTGTCTTGAGGGCCCTCACCCCAGCCCTCTCCCCCTGGGGGGAGAGGGGGCAATCAAGGTCTCTTGTTCCGCGCGACTGAGGGAGCAGTTGGCCACATCCCCTTCTCCCCCGGGGAGAGGGCGGGGGTGAGGGGGCGCCGCATTCACAGTTGCCCCACTTGCGAACCGGCGAAGGAGTATCCTTGGCGGCAATGGAAAATCTGGACGCTGCCCTCGCGCTGCTGCGCGCGCATTTCGATCTGCTGCTGCTCTGTGGCCTGCTGTTCGGGCTGGTGCTGCTGGCCTGGCTGCTGGTCACCGTATCTGGCATTCGATACCGATTGCGCACGGAACTGGGCGACCAGCGCGCGTTGCTGCGCGAGGTGCGCGAGGACATCGGCGACGATGTGGCGCAGAGCCGACAGCAGGTCCAGGAATCGTTGAACGCCGGGCTGATGCGTCTGCAGGATCTGCTCGACCAGCGCATGGGCGGTCTGCAGCGGCAGATGCTGCAGGATTCGGCGGCACTCAAGACCGAGCTGATCGAACGTTTCGAGGCGCAGCGCAAGGCGATTGCCGACAACCTGGCCGAC
This sequence comes from Gammaproteobacteria bacterium, assembly GCA_020445245.1. The sequence continues at coordinate 1,227 of JAGRHB010000148.1, read as the reverse complement.
GGACGCCTGGCCCAGCAGCGTGAATCGGCCGAGCTGCGTGCGGCACTCGAGGCGGCACTGAACCGCCATCGCGAGGTCGCAGAGCGGCACCAGCGCGAGGCCCTGAAGGGCCAGCAGGAGGCGCTAACCTCCGGTATGACAGCGATGGTGCAGCAGGTCAGCGCGGCCTTCCGCACCTCCTCTGATGAGTTGGGCAAGCGGGTCGACGGGCTCACCCAGACCACCGACACCCGCCTGAAGGAGATCAGCGGCCAGGTCGAGCGGCGCCTCGCCGAGGGATTCGAGAAGACCACCGAGACTTTCACCAGGGTGCTCGAGCACCTGTCGCGAATCGACGAGGCGCAAAAGCGCATCACCGAGCTGTCGACCAACGTGGTCAGCCTGCAGGAGGTGCTGACCGACAAGCGTTCGCGCGGCGCGTTCGGTGAGGTGCAGCTGGCCGGACTGGTGCGCAACCTGATGCCCGAGGGCAGCTTTTCGCTGCAGCACACGCTGAGCAACGGCACCCGGGTGGACTGCCTGCTGACCCTGCCCGAGCCAACAGGCAATGTCGCGATCGACGCCAAGTTTCCGCTTGAGAGCTTCCAGTCGATGATGGACAACGACTTGGCGGAGACCGATCGGGCGCGGGCGTCTCGGCAGTTCCGCCTGGATATCCGCAAACACATCCGGGACATTGCCGACAAATACCTGATTCAGGGCGAAACCGCGGATGGGGCGGTGATGTTTCTGCCGGCCGAGGCGATCTTCGCCGAGATCCACGCGCATTTCCCCGAGCTGGTCGAAGAGGCACAGCGTGCGCGGGTCTGGCTGGTCTCGCCGACCACGCTGATGGCGGTGCTGACCACCGCGCGTGCGGTGCTCAAGGATGAGGCGACGCGCCGGCAGGTGCATATCATCCAGGATCACCTCCGCAGGCTGTCCGAGGATTTCGGGCGCTTCCGTCAACGCATGGACAAGTTGGCCGTGCACATCCGTCAGGCCCACGAGGACGTCAAGCAGGTGAACACCTCGGCGCAGAAGATCAGCACGCGTTTTCACGATATCGACCGTGTGGAGCTGCCGGAACCGGAGCCGGATGAGGAGCAGACGGCCGCCCTGCCGGGAAGCGATTCCTGAGCCGCGTATCGGGGGTGGACCGCAACAGGGGCGCCGCCCCGGATTTCCCCTCACCCCGACCCTCTCCCCCAGGGGGGCGAGGGGGGAAATCGACACGACACAAGAAAT
>JAGRHB010000147.1 GCA_020445245.1 Gammaproteobacteria bacterium | reverse complement strand
CGACGACCAGAAATACCGCCGACAGCGCGAGGTTGATCTTGAGGCGCACAGAAAGTCTGTACCGTGCGGGGCGCTGTGAACGTTCGAGGTCTGTCATGTCGGTTGGAATCCTTTGCTCGTGCCTGTCGTGGGCCAGCCTGATCCGCGGTGGTCATCGGCTGTCGTACTTATCGGCAGCCTCGAATTACCCTTTAGAAATACGTGGTCTTTCGCCGGCGTGCCCGCCCTCGGCAATTCCGGCCCGTGAACCGACCTTATTGCGGAGGCAGCGGCTGACGTTTCCCAAGTGCGAGGTAGTAAGCTGCGAGCGCATCGATTTCCGCAACGCTGAGCGTCTTGGCTGCATCGCGCATGACGGCATCGGCGTCATTCTGGCGGCTGCCTTCCTTGAAGGACTGCATCGCCGCGACAAAGTAGGGCCTGGGCATTCCTGCCAGTGCGGGTGCGTCATATTTGTCAGCTTTGCCCTTGCCATCGGCGCCGTGGCAGTCCTTACAGGGCGACAGGTTTCGCGCGGTGTCGCCGCTCGATACCAGTTTAGGTTCCGGTGGCAAGGGCTCGTCTTGCATCGGGGGCAGTTCGGTCGAAGCGAACAGGGCCACAAGATTCGCCATGTCCTGTTCGCTCAACTTGCGCGCCGTTTTGTTCATACGTCCACCGTCGCGCCGATCGGCAGCGAAATCCAGCAGCTGCTTGAACAGGTAGCTTGCCGGCTGAGCCGCCAGATGGGGTATTTCGTCGTCATCGCTCACACCGCTTTCCCCATGGCACTTGCCGCACTTTTTGGCCGGTCCGGCTGCTTCTGCGGGGTTGCCCGCGGCCAGCAGCTGCTGCTGTTCAGCACTCAAGACACCGGCTGACGTGCTGGCAGCGGCCAGCAGGAGGCCGCCGGCCAGAAGCGGTCCGATCATTGCGGTAGTGTGAAAAAGCGGGTTATGGAGATGAGAGGTAAGGGTGCTCAATAACATCATCTTGTCTGCCGTCATCGTTTTGCGTATGCGGCTTGTTGCGGCGGAGAGGCGGAATTCTTGATTGCAGGTGAATGCAGCGGGGAACTGTCAAGGCCGAGTGGCTGCCATTTCGACCAGCACTTCGCGTGCTTCGTCAGCCGAGGCGATCGGCCGTAACAGCGCGACCCTGTGCAGCGTGTCGGCTACGCGCAAATCCATGCCGGTGGCGTCGATACCGACCATGGCGACTGCCGCGTCGGAGGGTATGTCGGTCCGGTTCAGGTACTGCGACAGCGCGTCGCTGTGGTCCTGGTTCATGTGCGCCACGATGCGCGCCCGGACGTCACGTGGCAGAGGATTCGCCCTAATGAGGCGGTCGGAGGCAAACCAGCGCGCGGTGGCAAATCCGCCGTTCCAGTGAAAGCGCCTGGGGGTGAAACGGTAGAAGCGGAAACCCAGTTGATCGTAATAGGGGCGGCTGTGCGGAAAGTAGTCGAAATAGTGGCCCGCGTCAGTCGCCGGCGCGACCGGCAGCACCTCGCCGATCGCACTGAGGCGCCCGCGTTGCTGGACGTCGCCATCGCCGGGTTCCATAACGGTCAGGCCGCAACGCGGGTCGGCATCGAGGTTGCGGGTATGTTGTGACAGATGGCTGAGCAGCATCAGCGGCAGCCCGTTCGCGTCGAGCACATACGGCACCACCGAGCCGAAGGGGTAGCCTTCATGCTCGTGCGAATGGGTCGACAGGACGCCATGAAAGGCCCCGGCCAGCAACTGCCGCGCACGCTCGGCTTGTTCGTCTCCGGTCTGCATGTACACAGTCTAGCCAAACCCGGCGTTGTCATGGTCCTGTTTGGGCGGTTGCCGTTGTCCCTGACGTTCGAGCGGTGCCATGATGGCGCCATCGACGTGGTGTTGGCGAAATCCATGAGCCCATTGGAAAACAACTGGTCGGAATATTCGCGCTTTTTCACGGCGCTGCTGGTGATCCTGGACCCGTTCATGGCGATCCCGATCCTGTTGTCGCTGACCGATGGCTACAGCGCCGCTGAACGCAACCGCGTGGCCAGGACGGCGGCCCTCACGGTCGCCGCGGTACTGGTACTGATGGCACTGCTTGGCGAAACCCTGCTGCATTGGCTCGGGACCAGCCTGGGGTCGTTTCGGGTGGGTGGTGGCATTGTGCTGTTTCTGATGGCGCTGGCGATGCTGCAGGCACAGATCGACCGGGTGCGAACCTCGCGACAGGAGGAGCGCAGTGCGGCGACCCGGGCGAGTATCGCCGTGGTGCCGATCGCGGTTCCTCTGCTGGCCGGGCCGGGTGCCATGAGCACCGTGATCATCGCAATGCACCGTTCGACCGCGCCTTACCATGCGGCTATGGTCATCGGGATCATCGCGCTCGTGTGTCTGATCCTGTGGATAGTGTTGAGGCTCGCCCGACCGATCGGTGCTTTGCTCGGTGATATCGGCCTGAACGTGTTGAACCGCCTGTTCGGTCTGATCCTTGCCGCGATCGCCGTGGAGGTCATCGCCAATGGCCTCAAACAGCTGTTCCCGGTCCTGGGCACCTGAGTTTTCTGTTCAAGCGACACGGGGGAGTATCGCCATGCTGTGGTTTCATGATGGAAGGGCAGACCAGATCGATACCCGTCAGCCGCTACCGCCTGACGGCGTGGTGTGGCTCGACCTGGTGCGCAGCGGGCCCGACTGGCGCGGGCAGCTTCCGCCCGGCACCGAGTTGCCACTGCACGCCCAGCACGATGCCGACGTGCTCAACACCACGCATCCGCCATTTTTCAACAAGACCCGCGAATACGATTTCCTGGTTTTTCGTGGCTATGATGCGACCTCGGATGCGCATCATCCGCGCACCCGGCCGATCGTCTTCGTGCTCAAGGACAACCTGGTGGCGACGATCCGGGAACGGGACGATGACAGCTTGCTCGATCTGCGCCGCAGCTGGCTGGCCGGGGACATCAGTGTCCCGAACAGTGCGGCAAGCCTGCTGCACCGGCTGCTCGATGCGGTCGTCGATGCCCTGCTGGGGCTGCGAGAGCCGGTCAACCGCCTGCTGACCGGCTGGCAGGAGCGGCTGCTTGACCCTGCCGATCCGTTCAACGACTGGCGGCTGTTGATGCGCCTGCGCAACCAGCTGCGCTGGTTGTCCGGCACGATGGAGACGCAGCTGAACGTGATCGAGAACTGGCGTGAGGATTACACCGGGGATTTCAGCCAGAACCTGGAGATCCGCTTCAAGGACCTCGAGGATCACATCCGGCGCGTCGGCAGCCATGCCGAGCAGAATCAGGGTGCGATTGATGCGTTGGTGCAGATCCACTTTGCCGCCAATGGTCAACGTACGAACCAGGTGATGCAGTTCCTGGCCGGCATATCGGCGATCTTTCTGCCGCTCAATCTGCTGGTCGGCTATTTCGGCATGAATTTCGCCGATATGCCGCTCCTTGGCCTTCCGCACGCCGGCCTGATTTCGCTGGTGCTGATCGTATTGGTCGGTGTCGCGCTGTTGTGGGGATTCCGTCGCCGGCGCTGGCTGTAGCCCGACGTGGGCAAATGCTAGGTGTATTGTGTCGGCTCGCCGCTGACCGTCTCCTCGCGGTCGTCCCATTTCGCCTTGATCCGCAGGATCTCGTCCTTGATAGCGATGAAAGTCTGCACGAGTTGCGGATCGAAATGGCTGCCGGCGTCCTGCTGCAGTGTCGCGAGTGCCCTTTCGACAGGCCATGCGTCCTTGTAGGGACGACGCATCGTCAGGGCATCGAACACGTCGGCTATCGCCACGATGCGCGCACCCTCGGGGATCACGTCACCGGACAGACCATGTGGATAGCCGCTGCCATCCCAGCGTTCGTGGTGCGACAGGGCGACCGTTGCGGCAAGCTGAAAGAGTTCTGTTCGACTCTTGCTGAGAATCTTGTGGCCGATCTCGGTATGGGTCTTCATGATCTCCCATTCCTCAGCCGTGAGTTTGCGCGGGGCTTTCAGGATGCTGTCGGGAATGCCGATTTTGCCGGTGTCGTGCATCGGCGCGGCAAGCTGCAGCAGGTGAGCGCGATCGACCGGCCAATGCACGGCGCTGGCCAGCGCGGCAGAGTAGGCAGCCATCCGCCAGATGTGTGCGCCAGTGTCGTTGTCGTTGTAGTGGCCGGCGTCACCCAGCATGAATATCGCGGCCTTCTGCGCCTCTTCGAGCTCTTGCGTGCGTTCGACGACCTGCATGCGACAGGCGCGCTGCTGATCGGCAAGTGCCAGGTGGGTCTTGACCCGCGCCTGCACCAGCGCCGGGTTGACCGGCTTGATAATGTAGTCGACTGCGCCGACATCGAACCCTGTCTGTTCGTCCGCGGTCTCGGTCTTCGCGGTCACGAAGATCACCGGGATGTCCGCCGTCTTGGGATTCGACTTGAGCCTGCGACAGACCTCGTAACCGTCCATCTGCGGCATCATCACGTCGAGCAGTATCAGGTCGGGTGTCTGCTTGTCCGCGATCCGCAGCGCGAGTTCGCCGTGCGTTGCGGCACGTACGCTGTAGCGGGCCGCCAGGATGCCCTTGAGGACGTCAATATTCTCAGGGGTGTCATCGACCACCAGTATGCTCTGTCTGCGTGTCGCTTCCATCATGGCTGCCGTCCTTATAGCTACCGGCGGATGCCGCCGTCGATTCTTATGATGGTCATGTCGTCCACTTCATTGGGGTTGGCCACCTGGTCGAGCACTTCATCTATCACAGACTGGAGCGATGTGGTGTGCCGTTCCAGCGCGTCCTTCAAGCGGGTCAGTCCGAACATTTCGCCCGAAGGGCAAACGGCTTCTATGGGACCGTCTGTCATCAGATATAGCGCCGCGCCTTCGACGAGCTGCTGCCGACAGGAGGCGTAGGGCCCCGACTGCGGCACGATGCCCATTGGCAGCTCGGTCGACACTATCTGAGTCCAACGGCCGTCAGCGCCACGATGAAGCAGGTCAGGGTTGCCGAAACTCCACAGATCGGCTTCTTCTGCGTCTGCGGGAATGCATACGGCTGCTGCCGCCATGAAGATATCCACCGGCAGTCGCTTGACCAGCACGTTGTTGATCTCCGGCAGGATCTCGTCCAGGGGCCGGTCGGCCTCAGTCATCGAGTAAAACAGATGCGACACCAGGGGTGTACCCACGGCCGCCGGCAGGCCATGCCCGGTGAAGTCGCCGATCAGCACGTGCTCGTCGCCGTTGGGGCGCCTGGCCGACAGCACGACGTCGCCACCGGCGGTATCGTGCGAGTGGCTGACCCAGCTCAGTCGTTCCTCAAAGAACTGGTCGTCCGTACGCATGCTGATGATGATCTGTGCGACAAGTTCGCGCTCGATCGCCATGTGATCATTGGCCTCGCCCAGTGCACGGCGTACCGACGACAACTCGATCTGGGTGCGTACCCTGGCCTGCAGGATGACCGGTTCGATCGGCTTGGTAACGAAGTCGACCGCCCCCAGTGAGAAGCCCTCGAGTTCATCACCCTG
>JAGRHB010000146.1:4786-5475 GCA_020445245.1 Gammaproteobacteria bacterium | reverse complement strand
ATTTCAATACACGGCTGTTCGATCGTACGCACAACCGGATCAGTCTCACCGAGGCAGGTGCCCGCGTGTTTCAGTACTCCGACAAGATTTTCGAGTTGTACGGCGAGATGGAGAACGCGGTCCGCGAGATGACCGGTGAGATCAGTGGCTCATTGACGATCGGCGCCAGCACGACCATTGCCGAATACATGCTTCCCGCGTTGCTGGGTGATTTTCGCGCCAAGTACCCGGATGTCAGCATCCATCTCAAAGTGTCGAACACCGACGGCATTGTGTCGATGGTCGAGAACAACACGATTGACCTAGGCGTGGTAGAGGCGCCGGTCAGCAACAAGAACCTGGTGGTCGACGAGTGCCGCCGCGACAACCTGGTTGCCATCGTACCTCCCGGGCATCCCAAGGCGGATCGCAAGCGGATCACGTTGGACGAATTGCTCGAGTACCCGTTCATCTGCCGCGAAGAGGGTTCCGGTACCCGCGAGGTGATCGCTGAGTACATGAACACCTCGCCCGACTGCAACGCCTGTATGAACGTGGCGATGGAGCTGGGCAGCCCAGAGGCTGTCAAGGGCGCGGTGGAAGCGGGCATGGGTATATCGGTGGTGTCCAACGCGACCATCCAGAAGGAACTTCGCCTGGGCACGCTGGTGGCCATCGAACTCGACCCACCGCTCGAACGCCCGTTCTCC
>JAGRHB010000146.1:0-4775 GCA_020445245.1 Gammaproteobacteria bacterium | reverse complement strand
TTCGCGTGCGCGTGATGGAGGAGCTGCTTGAGTTTGCCCGCGCCTACTGCGAGGAACACCGTGCGAAATAGCCGGTAAACGTAAGCAGGGACCTGAAGTATGTTGCCGCCCAAGGCGCATCTACCACCCGCTCAGCAGCGTCTGCTGAAGCTGTTTCGTGCACTTTCCCCGGGGGCACAGGACAGCCTGCTGAGCTATGCCGAGTTTCTCGTCGACCGTCGCGTGGCGGATACCGGATCGCCGGCACCGCAGGCCGTACCGGCCGATATCGAGCGTCCGGAATCCGAGAGTGTCATCGCTGCCATACGGCGTCTTTCCGAAACCTTTCACATGCTTGACAGGGACGACCTGCTGCACGAGACATCGGCGTTGATGACGGCCCATGTGATGCAGGGTAAACCGGCCGTAGAGGTGATTGACGAATTGGAAGTCGTTTTCCGCCGTCACTACGAACGCGTAAAATCGCCGTCTGAATAATCGAGCGGTACCATGCGACTTATCACCGACTGGTTCAAGAGAACCTTCTCCGATCCCCAGATCGTATTCCTGACGCTCGTGTTGGTGATCGGTTTCGCGGTCATCCTCACCATGGGTGACATGCTTGCGCCCGTGCTGGCCAGTGCCGTGATCGCCTACCTGCTCGAGGGCCTGGTGGTGGTTCTTGAAGACCGTGGCATCCCACGCTGGTTGGCGACCACGATCGTATTCCTGGCATTCGTGCTGTTTCTTGGGCTGGTGCTGTTCGGACTGATGCCGCTATTGTCGCGTCAGGTGACGGAACTGGTGCAGCAGTTGCCGAATATGATCTCGGTGGGTCAGAAAGCGCTGATGGCATTGCCGGAACGCTTCCCCGACGTGATCTCACCCACCCAGGCCGAAGAAATCCTGAACGGTATCAGGCGTGAGATCGGAAGCTACGGTCAGCAGGTGCTCAGTGTCTCGGTGTCGTCGGTCGTCGGCGTACTCACGATTCTCGTCTATCTCGTACTGATGCCGATGCTGGTGTTCTTCTTTCTGAAGGACAAGGACATCATCATGGGCTGGTTCGGCGGCTTCATGCCGGGCGAACGCGGGCTCGCCGACATGGTGTGGCGCGAGGTCGATCGGCAGATCGCCAACTATGTGCGTGGTAAGTTCTGGGAGATCATCATCGTGTGGGCGGCGACGCTGCTGGCGTTTTCGTTCTTCGGACTGCAGTACGCGATGCTACTCTCGGTACTGGTCGGTCTGTCGGTGGTGGTGCCTTATGTCGGCGCCACGGTGGTGACTTTCCCCGTGGTGCTGGTCGCGTGGTTCCAGTGGGGATGGGGGCCGGATTTCGTCTGGGTGACGGTTGCGTATCTGATCATTCAGGCGCTCGATGGCAACGTACTGGTGCCATTGCTGTTCGGCGAGGTCGTCAATCTTCACCCGATCGCGATCATCGTTGCGATCCTGGTGTTTGGTGGTCTGTGGGGATTCTGGGGGGTGTTCTTCGCCATCCCCTTGGCAACGCTGGTGAATGCGGTGCTGCGAGCCTGGCCGACACGCAAGCCGGTGCTCAGTGCGCTGTGACAGGGTGACACCGACGGCATCACCCTGTCGATCCGACGATCAGTTCTTGCAGGTCTTGATACCAAACGGCAGATAAGCGGGGCACCAGCCGATTGCCGCCGTGAACAACGGTACCAAGCCAATCGCACCCAGCCAGTTCTGTGCCATGTAGCCCCAAACCAACAGGGCAATACCCACGACAAGGCGCAAACCCCGATCGATTCCACCCATATTCTTGGTCATGTTCATTCTCCCGGTCTGTTCAAGTTAACGATGTGACGCGGGAAGGTTAGGTGATCCGCCCTCGCGCGTCTGTGACTTAATCACACTGGGCGCCGATATTGCGCAGGGCCTCCGGGTTGCCCAGTTCGATGCGGCCGCGGCTCAGTCGGAGCAGGCGGCGTTGTTCGAAGTCCTTCAGCATCCGACTGACCACCTCGCGCGAGGTTCCAAGTTCGGCAGCGATCTGTTGATGCGTCGTCTGCAGGACCGGTCCCTGGTTCAGTGCGTAGCTTGCCAGGTATTCGCCGAGGCGCTGATCCATGCGCCTGAACGCGACTTCTTCGACCAGGCTGATCACGTCGCCCAGCCGCCCGGCCAGCAGGTCCCACAAGAAACGCCGCCATGTCTCGAACTCGGACATCCAGCGGATCACCTGTGAACCGGGGATCAGGATCGCATTCAGATCGGTCTCGACGGTGGCACTGGCGGGAAACGTGCGTCCGCTCAGCATGCAGGACGCTGTGAGAATGCAGCATTCACCGGGCTCGACCCGGTACAGGGTGATCTCGCGACCTGATTCGGCAAGCTTGAACACGCGGGCCGACCCCTGGGTGACCAGGGCCAGGTGGCTGCATAGGTCGCCTTCGTGGCAGATGTTCTGTCCGCATTCGAGGTCGACTGAGTGCGCGGCGCCTGTCAACGCCCTCATCAACGAAGCATCGGCAGCGATGGCGGGGAACCGGGCTGCGAAGCCCTTGCTCTGGTCCGTTTGCAGCACGTCCGTCTAGATCACGACCTGAGAAAAATCGTAATCCATGTTTTCCAGGGGCCGCTGGATGAAGTTGCCCTGCAGGAAGTCAGCGCCCGACGACCAATGAAGATCGATACTCCTCGGATCATCAACGTTGGATACGATCACCTTGGCTGACGCATCGTGGGCCTGGCGAATCACGCTGCCGATCGTCTCGCGGTCAGCTTTGAGCAGCCGCGGCGCGATGTTGATGTAGCCGGCCTGCAGGAAACGAAGGACCTTGAATGCCGCTTCTTTCTCGGGGAACCGAGACAGCGAGACATCGACATCCATGTCGCGCAGGGCCTTGATGTTCTGCTGCGCCGTCTTGAGATCCTGCGACAGGTCCGGCAGCCGGAAGTCCACTACCAGCCCGGTACCGACCACCTGCTTGCTGCGCAGACGGCCAAGCAGCCACGCCGGCAGGTTGACGTCCAGCGCGCTGTGCGACGATTGATGCACGAAGATACGCGTCCGGCGGCCCGATTCGCGCCGCTGCTTCAGGATGTCAATCGCGCGCTCGAGTATCCAGCGGTCCAGTTCGGCGCAGACTCCGGCCACCTCCGCGGCCTCGAGCAACTGCCGGTCACCAATCAGATCGCCCTGTGCGTTCGCCATGCGCAAGACGATTTCGTAGGTCTCACTGCCACGCGTCTGCAGGTCCAGCATCGGCTGGTATAGGATACTGAACGAATTCTCATGCAGTGTCGCCTTGATGCGCTGGCTCAGGTTGTCTTCGGGGGCGGCCAGGATTTCCTGGCTGTCTGCATCCGAGCGGTGAGTGTGCACGCGGTTGCCACCGTGCTTGCCGGCTTCCTCGCACGCGGTAGCCGCGCGACTGACGATACCGTTGGCGTCCTCCAGCCGGTCGTCGATGAAACACAGTCCGATGCTGGCGGTCGTACTGACCTGATTCGAAAACTCATGCCCCCCGATGCTCCGCAGGATCGCTTCGGCCAGATGGACCAGGTGGTCCGCCGAGTCACGTCGCAGCAGTACGCCAAAGGTGTTTTCGTCGATCCGTGCCGCCAGATCGGTATCCGTGATCTGCCCGGCCAGGATTGCCCCGAACTCCGACATCAGGTGATCGATGCCGCCAACACCGATCTGTTTTTGCAGTGTCGGCAGACTGTCGGGACGCACCAGCAGCACGCCCGCCTGTCCTTCATCGGCGGCACTGTCGATCTGTTTGGCGACACGGTCGAGAAAGTGCTGACGTGAGAAAAGGCCGGTGACCCTGTCATGCTTCGGCGGCTGGCCCGTAGCACTGAGCAGTTGGCGCGCCCGCCTGATCCGCGTCTGCACGATTCCCAGGAGATGCTTGGGACGGATCGGTTTGGCAATGAAGTCGTCACCGCCGACACTCAGTGCATCGAGCTGTTTGTCCGCATTCTGCTCGCCGGAAAGAAAAACGATGGGTATTGCAACGAATTCCTGATGATCACGGATGATCGTCGTTAGCTCGATCCCGTTCACCTCGGGCATATAGATGTCCATCAGGATCAGGTCGGGCTTGAACGTTCTCAGGCTCTCGATGACCTTTACCGGTTCGGTTACCTGCAATACCTCGACCCCTGCCTTCCGGAGTATGGAGCCGGCGAAGTCGGCCTGCGTCGGATCGTCTTCGACCACCACCACCCGATACGGCCTCTGCTGGTCGGGTGAAGCGGCGGCCCGGATCTGCGCCGCCACCGCGGCAGCGTCCAATGGTGCGACCAGGTAGCCGTCACCGCCGGCCCGGATCGCGTCGACTCGAAGCTGCAACGCGGTCGAGTTGCTGACGAATATCAACGGGATGTTGATCGACATGTGGCTGCGCAGGCGTACCAGTTCGGCCGACAGGGGCGGCATCTCCGGCAGCATCACAGTGTCGGCGACGATGACGCGAGGTGCGTGCTCCTGCAACTGCTGCAACAACGAGTCCGTATCGCGAAAGTGCTGCACGTCGCAGCCACGGTCGCGCAGGGCGCTCGCGAGCTCAGCGGTCAGGTCGCCTTTGCCGCCCAGTACGAAAACGCTGATCTCGCCCGACGCCGTTTCGTGATCATGGCCGGTGGGGGTGGTCATGGTTGCGGCTGTCTTCAATGCACGCACCAATCCGGAAATCGCATCGATCTGCGCGCTTCCGGGGCTGATCTCCGAACCGACGAACGAGCTTAGGTAGACCTCGAGCGAGAACACGCTCTCGTTCAGTTGAAACAGCGAATGGGTTTTGCTGTATTCGGATATC
>JAGRHB010000145.1 GCA_020445245.1 Gammaproteobacteria bacterium | reverse complement strand
CGTAAAGGGTGATGTGCACGACATCGGCAAGAACATCGTCGGCGTGGTCCTGCAGTGCAACAACTACGAGGTCTTCGACATCGGCGTGATGGTGCCGGCTCAGACCATCCTCGACAAGGCGCGCGAATACAAGGTCGACATCATCGGTCTGTCCGGGCTGATCACGCCCTCACTGGACGAGATGGTGCATCTGGCGAGGGAGATGACGCGTCAGGGCTTCAGCATCCCGCTGATGATCGGTGGCGCGACGACATCGAAGGCGCACACCGCGGTCAAGATTGAGCCACAGTACGCACATGGCGCCGTGTATGTCGCCGACGCCTCGCGCGCGGTCGGTGTGGCCAGTGCGTTGCTGTCCGACGAACACAAGCCCGGTTTTCTCGCCGAGCTGCGCAGCGAATACGAAGAGGTGCGTGCGCGACGTGCGGCAAAGAACGAGGCTGCCAGCCTGATTCCCTTGGCCGAGGCGCGCGCCAACGCGACACCGATCGACTGGTCCAGGACTGCCATCGTCGCGCCGGTGCACCCGGGCATCACGGTGCTCGACGACATCAATCTCGCGCAGATCGTGCCGTACATCGACTGGACCTTCTTTTTCCATGCCTGGCAGCTCAAGGGGCGTTTCCCGAAGATCCTCGACGATGCCGACAAGGGCGTGGAGGCGCGCAAGCTGTACGCCGACGCAACAGCGATGCTCACACAGATCATCGAGCACAAGTGGTTGCGTGCCGCCGCCGTCGTTGGCCTGTTTCCGGCCAATGCGGTGGGTGACGACATCGAGGTCTACACTGACGAAGCCCGCGAGCAGGTGCACGCCACGCTGCACAACCTGCGCAAGCAGGGCAAACAGCCGAGCGGGCATTACAACGAGTCGCTGGCCGACTTCATCGCGCCGAAAGACAGCGGTATCGCGGACTGGATCGGCGGTTTTGCGGCGACCGCCGGTATCGGTATCGACGAGCGGCTGGCCGAGTTCGAGGCCGACCACGACGACTACCACGCCATCATGCTCAAGGCGCTGGCTGATCGACTGGCAGAGGCATTGACCGAGTGGCTGCATGAGAAGGTGCGCAGGGAACTGTGGGGTTATGCCCCCGATGAGGCACTGGACAACGCCGCGCTGATCGAAGAGAAGTACCAGGGCATCCGTCCTGCCATGGGCTATCCGGCGTCGCCGGATCACACCGAGAAAGACCTGCTGTGGGACCTGCTGGATGCGGAGAAGAACACTGGCATCTGGCTGACCGAGTCCAAGGCGATGGTACCGACCGCGGCGGTCAGCGGGCTGTATTTCGCCCACCCGCAGGCGCGCTACTTTGCAGTCGGCAAGCTCAACCGTGACCAGGTCGAAGACTATGCGCGGCGCAAGAGCGCCGCCGTCGGCGAGATGGAGCGCTGGCTCGGTCCCAACCTGGCCTACGAGCCCTGAAGCGGCTCAATCCTCGAAATTGTCGTTGCGGCCGGAAATAATGCCTTTGAGGCGTGCTGTGCCAATCACCTGAAGGACGATGCCGCAGCCGATGAAGAACACCACCGCGGCCATCAACGAGGCGCGCACCGGGTCGTTGGGCCCGGACATCTCGTGCAGGAAAGCCGCAACGGCGCAGCCGATGGCCGCCAGGTAGCACAGGGCGGCCACGGCGAGGGAGATGGTCTGGCTGAAGTGTCTTTTCATGGGGGCTCTTGACGGTCAGTAAGGGCGCACAGCATAAACCGCCACCCGGCCACACGCGAACGGCGGGGCTCGGCCATCAGGCGAAATCAGCATTTTGCGTTGTCCTCGGCAGTTTCGTCGTCCCTCTCCCCCCTGGGAGAGAGGGAAACGGGCATGGCCGGCAGCCGTTTCATGGATTTGGGGTGGCTGAGAGCCGTGGCCGTTGGGGTCGAAAATCTTACGCAGCTCAAGGATGGTTGCTGGCTGACGCTGTCCTGAACAGGAGAGCCGGAGCCACGCCCAGCATGGATTTCAGAATCGATCTCGTTCAGGTAGTCCACGCCCTCGCCGATGCACTCGACCTGGTGGGCATCGATGAAGTGGCCCACGGCAAGCGCGTCGGCTACATGGCGTTCAAGACCGCCGAGGCCGTCGGGTTCGCGAAGAAGGACCGTGAGCGCCTGTTTCAGATCGGCCTGCTGCACGACTGCGGCGTGTCCTCATCGCGTGAGCACAGTCACCTGGTCGCCGAGCTGGAATGGGATGGTGCCGATGTACATGCACTCGAAGGCGCCGAACTGTTGCGCAACTTTCCGCCGCTGCACCAGTTTGCCGAGGTTGTGCGTCACCATCACACCGCGTGGAGCCTGCTGGCCCAACGCGACAACGTCGCCATGCGGGTGCGCCGCGACGCCAACCTGATCTTTCTGGTGGACCGAGTGGATGCGATGGCTGCACCACACTACGGGGTCGATCTGCTGGAGCAGTCGGCGGGCATCCGACGCCGTGTGTCGGCGTTGGCCGGCAGTCTGTTTGCCCCCGAGCTGGTCGACCTGTTTCTGCAGGCTTCCGCCTCGGATGCCTTCTGGATGATGCTCGAACCCCCGCACCTCGAACGTTTTCTGTTCGACATGGAGCAGCGCGCGGACTCGCGCGACCTGTCGCTGGACGAGGTCAAGCAACTGGCGGGGATCTTCGCCCACGTGGTCGATGCCAAGAGTGAATTCACCGCCATGCATTCCTACGGCGTGGCCCGCCTGGCGCGCCATCTCGCGATGCTTGCCGGATTGGAGCCTTTGCAGGTCGAGAAAATCGAGATCGCCGGTCTTCTGCACGACGTCGGAAAGTTGCGGATACCCGACGAACTGCTGGAGAAGGCCGGGCCTCTGACGGATGAGGAGACCCGGGTCATGCACAGGCACAGCTTCGAAACCTATCAGGTCCTGCGGCGTATCGACGGCCTCTCCGATATTGCGCTGTGGGCGGCCTACCATCACGAGACGCCGGATGGCAGCGGCTATCCGTTTCGGCGCCATGGCGACGACCTGGGCCTGGAGGCACGGATTATCGCGGTGGCCGACGTGTTTCAGGCGCTGGCGCAGCACCGTCCCTATCGGCAGGCCATGCCCGTCGAAGATATCGTGCTGACGCTCGGCCGCTTCGTCGCCGCCGGCAAACTCGATCCTCGGCTGGTGGCACTGGTCGAGGCCAATCTCGACAGCTGCTACCACGCTGCGCACCCGACCGACGCCGCCGCACCTCGTGCGGCGCAGGGGACGACCGTTAGCTGAACTGTAGGTGTTGCGTTTAGTCGCCGGCCGCCGCGCGCGCCGCCGGTGCCCTCGTGTGTCCCGAATTGCCAAGCAGGGGCGCAAGGCCTGACCAGACGTTATCGAGAATCCGTGGCTGCGCCGCTACACCGGGGTGGATCCCGTCGGCCTGCATCAGTTCCCGCGTCTCGGCGACGCCTTCGAGAAAGAATGGCACCAGGGCGACTTTTTCTTCTTGTGCCAAATCCAGGAAGATGCGGTGGAACTTCTCACCAAAGGCCTTGCCATAATTGGCCGGTAGCTTGATGCCCAGCAGCAGCACCGAGGCTCCGGTGGCACGCCCCTGGCGGATCATGGCGCGCAGATTCTCCGCTGTCTGCTGTGGTGCGAAACCACGCAGTCCGTCGTTGCCGCCGAGTGCAATGATCAGTACCGCGGGAAGCTCGCGTTCCAGGGTTGCCGGCAGACGCGACAGGCCGCCGCGGGTGGTGTCTCCGGTGATGCTGGCATTGATCACCTCGTAGCCGTACCCGAGCGACCGCAGCCGCTGCTGCAGCAATGCCACCCAGCCCTGTTGCCGGTCGATGCCGTAGGCAGCGCTGAGGCTGTCGCCGAGCACCAGTATCCTTGCCGTCGCACCGGCGTGCAGCGGTGCCAGACCGACAACAAGAAGCAGGACAATGGAAAATACGGTTCGCATAGCAGCCACATCGCTGGGTAAACAGGTACGCATGTCGGATGGCAGGGTCCTCGACATACTCTCGGCGATCGACATGCAGGTCAACGCCGGTGAGGCGGTGGCCATCCTCGGGCCATCCGGTTCCGGCAAATCCACCCTGCTCGGATTGCTCGCCGGGTTGGACCAGCCGAGCCAGGGCGGAGTTTCCCTGCTCGGGCGCGCACTGGGAGAGCTGGACGAGGACGCGCGTGCCGCACTGCGCGCCGGACGGGTCGGCTTTGTCTTTCAGTCGTTCCAGCTGTTGCCCGGGATGACGGCACTGGAGAACGTCGCGCTGCCACTGCAGATCGGGCGCCGGCGCAACGCACGCGGGCAGGCCGAGGCACTGCTTCACGAGGTCGGCCTGGGCGAGCGCCTGTCGCATCTGCCGCGCCAGTTGTCCGGCGGCGAACAGCAGCGGGTCGCGCTGGCACGCGCTTTCGCCGGCGACCCGCAGGTGCTGTTCGCGGACGAGCCTACCGGTAACCTGGATGCAGACAGTGGCCAGCGGATCATCGACCTTTTGTTCGGCCTGCGTGACCGCGTCGGTTGCACGCTGTTGCTGGTGACCCACGATCAGCAGCTCGCGGCACGCTGCGACCGCGTGTTGCATCTCGATGCCGGCCGCCTGGCGGACGTCACGTGAGCGCCGCTGCGTTGGCGTTCGGTCATTGGCGCGCGGCGTTGCGCGATCCCGGTCTGCGCCTGCTGGCGGTTGCCGTCGTGGTGGCGGTGGCCGCGTTGAGCTCGGTGGCGTTTTTTGCCGATCGGGTGGAGCGGGCATTGCAGCAGCAGGGTGCCGCCCTGATGGCGGCTGACCTGGTCATCGAACAGGGTGCGCCTGTCCCGCAGGCCTGGCTGGACAAGGCCGACGCACTGGCGCTGCGCCATGCCCGGACGCTGACCTTTCCCAGTGTCATCGTCGCCAATGACCGTCCGCTGCTGGTGCAGGTAAAGGCGGTCGAGGCGCCATACCCGCTGCGTGGTCGCCTGCGGGTCGATACGCCGCAGGGCGAGGTGTCGCAGGTCCCGGCCCCCGGAGCCGCGTGGCTCGAGGGCCGCTTGCGAGATCGTCTGGGGGCGCAGATCGGTGTAACCGATGTCGGCCTCGGCGAATTGCAGTTGCGCGCCGCTGGTGTGCTGGTGGACGAGCCGGATCGTGGTGGCAACCTGTTTCAGCTCGCACCACGCCTGATGTTGGCTTACGACGATGTGCAGCGCAGCGGTCTGCTGGGGCCGGCCAGCCGGGTCAAGTACCGTCTGCTGCTGGCCGGTGAGGCGGACCGCCTGCAGCAGATGCGTGCCTGGCTCGAGGACCGCCTGCCGCGTGGCAGTGAGTTGGCGGATCTGGAGAACGCGCGCCCGGAACTGCGTACCGCGCTGGAGCGTGCGCGGCGTTTCCTCAGTCTCGCGGCCCTGTGCGCAAGCCTGCTGGCGGGGGTGGCGATCATGCTGGCGACGCGCCGCTACGTCGACCGTGCGCTCGACGGTGCGGCGGTGTTGCGCACCCTCGGAATGAGTGGGGCGGCGGTGCTGCGCTGGCATCTCGTGCAGCTGCTGCTG
>JAGRHB010000144.1 GCA_020445245.1 Gammaproteobacteria bacterium | reverse complement strand
TAGGTTTTGCCAGTAAGCCGAGCGTAAGCGCGTCATTATAGAGACATGGGGGGCGCCCCGTATAACCGGCGTGCATGTAGAGGCCGGCAAGGGCAAACGAGAAAGCCCGACAACAATCCCTGTCGTCGGGCATTACCACCGAGACCGTGGTGCAGATCCGTCCTGGATCCCGTCACATCCCTGTCGACGGTTACATCCTGCAAGTTCACTTCGTCCTTGAAGGTGGTGGGGGAATTATCGGCACAGGGAGCACGCCGCCATAGCCCGGATCGTCTCCCGGTGATGTAGGAATTTTCCTAGGAATCCCGATCTGGCACGCGACCGCGCGCGATCAATCCATCGATCAGCAGCAGCCCCACGCCCAGGGTGATTGCGCTGTCCGCGACATTGAATGACGGCCAGTACCAATCGTGCCAGTGCCACTGCAGGAAATCGACCACCTTGCCCAGACGCACGCGATCGATCAGGTTACCCAGTGCGCCACCGACCACCAGGGCGAGTCCCCAGGCAGTCAGGCGCTCGGCAGCCCCCAACATGCGCAGCCAGATCACCATGCCCAGGCAAACGGCAGACCCGAGTACCACGAAAAACCAGCGCTGCCAGCCGCCGGCGTCGCTGAGGAAGCTGAATGCGGCACCGGTGTTGTAGACGAGCGTCAGATTGAACACTGGCCACACGGTGAGCACTTCGAATTCCTGGAAATGCGCCATGATCCAAAGCTTGCTGACCTGGTCGAGCGCGACCACCAGAAGACTCAACCACAGCAGACGCAACATCGGTTTCCCTCACCGTCGGCTGTGCAGGTCGCGCACACGCGCGCCGGCCAGCCACAAAACCCCAAGATAACTGGCGACACCACCGACGACGATGCCAACCAACCACAGCACGCGCTGACCTCGATCGGCCGTGACCCACACCGCCAGATCGGGCGAAACCGACGCGATCATCCCTGCCAGGGCCAGCGCGGCGACACCCACCTGCAGTGCCAGGCGCCGCCAACCGACCACCGGATGGTAGACCGCGTCACGGCGCAGACCACGCAGCAACAGGAAGGCGTTCAGATAAGCCCCCAGACTGGTCGCCAAGGCCAGGCCGGCGTGTTGCAGCGGGTAGATGAAAAGCAGGTTCAGCACCATGTTCGCCGCCATCGCGATCATCCCGATGCGGACCGGCGTGCGCGTGTCCTGGCGTGCATAGAAGCCTGGAGCCAGCACCTTGATCAGGACAAACGCCTGCAGCCCCAGTCCGTAGGCCATCAGGCTGCGCTGCGCCATCGCCACATCATGTGCATCGAAGACGTCTGACTGGAACAGCGTCGCCATCATCGGGCCGGCCAGCATCACCAGGCCTACGGCAGCCGGGATACCGAATACGAACGCCGTGCGCAGACCCCAGTCCAGCTCCCGCGAGAAGGTCTCCGGCGCCGACTCGGCCTGGCGCCGCGACAGACGCGGCAAGATCACGGTGGACAAGGCGACACCCAGTATGCCGACCGGAAATTCCATCAACCGGTCCGAGTAGTACAGCCACGAGATGCTGCCCGACACCAGGAAAGACGCCAGAACCGTGTCCAGCAACAGGTTGATCTGAGTCACGGACACCGCAAACATCGCCGGCACCATGAGTTTGAGTATGCGACGTACTCCGGGGTCACGGAATCCCGGACGCGGGCGCGGCAGCAGTTTCAGCTTCGCCAAAAATGGCAGTTGAAAGGTGAATTGGGTGATCCCGGCAATCAACACGCCCCACGCCAGCGCCACGACCCCCTGAGCCATCAGCGGCGCCAGCCAAAGGGCCGCACCGATCAGGCACAGGTTCAGCAGCACCGGAGTGAATGCCGGCACCGCGAAGCGATCGTGCGCGTTCATGATGCCGCCGGCAAACGCCGTCAGCGAGATGAAGAACAGGTATGGAAACGTCAGCCGCAACATCTCCGCGGCCAGGCCGAGTTTGCCCGGATCGCCGTCCATCACCCAGCCGAATGCGAACAGCGACACCACCAGGGGCGCGGCCACGACCCCGATCAGCGACACCGCCAGGGTCACCAGCCCGAGACTGCCGGCGACGTGGTCGACAAAGTCCCTGAGTTCCCCGTATTCGCGCTTGCTGCGGTACTCGGTCAGTACCGGGACGAAAGCCGTGGCGAACGCTCCCTCGGCGAACAGCCGGCGCAGGAAATTGGGGATTTTGAACGCAACGAAGAAGGCGTCGGTCTGCGCATTGGCGCCAAACACCTGGGCCAGCACCAGATCGCGGACGAACCCGAGTATTCTCGACAGCAGTGTGTAGGCGCCGACAGTGGACAGGGATCTGAGCAGGGACAGGGCCGGATTCCTCCGCAAAGCGGCGATTATAGGCACATGCGACCGTCGATTGGCTGCCCGCGCGAGACTTGACAGGGGCATTTCGGGTCCCCATAATCTCGCGTCTTTCGTGAATGCCGATGTATCAGGAGATCTGAATTGGCCAACTCAGAACAAGCCCGTAAGCGCGCCCGTCAGGCGGAGAAGCACCGCCAACAGAACGCCGGCCACCGCAGCATGATGCGCACTGAGGTCAAAAAAGTGATCAAGGCCATCGATGCCGGCGACAAAGTCGCTGCCGAAGGCGCCTTCAAGTCCGCTGCCCCGCTGCTCGACAGCATGGCAACCAAGGGCCTGATCCACAAGAACAAGGCCGCTCGGCACAAGAGCCGCCTCAACGCAAAGATCCGCGCGCTCTAAAGCCTCCGCGTCTCTGCGCGAAAAACCGGCCGACGGCCGGTTTTTTGTTGCCTGTCGCTTGTAGGATTTTTCCTACAAGCCCATGAGATGCAGATCGTGTCGGCATTTCCGATCTTGTGGCAAATTGGACATGTCGTCGAAAAGGACTCAAAGGACTGCATGATGTGCCAGGAGGTGCTGCAGGGACCAAGGAGTTTGCCAACCAAGCCTGACGACAACTGAACCCTGGGCGAACGGATCCGCCCAGGGTTTTTTTACCGGCCGCGCTACAGCAACACCAGGTTGTCACGGTGGATCAACTCATCCTCGTCGACGTAACCGAGGATCTGCGCAATCTCGCTCGACGGCCGCCCCTTGATCTGCCGCGCCTCGCCGGCGCCGTAGTTGACCAAACCGCGCGCGAACTCGCGCCCGTCTTCGCCGACACAAACCACCATCTCGCCGCGGCGGAACTCGCCCAGAACGTCCTTGACGCCGACAGCAAGCAGGCTACGCCCGGATTCACGCAGCACACGTATCGCACCGGCGTCCAGCACCAGCCTCCCCTTGGCCTGCAACTGCCCCGCCAGCCAGCGCTTGCGCGCGGCATCCGGCCCCTGCGACGGCGTCAGCAGGGTACCGAGCTCTTCACCATCCTTGAGACGCTGCAGGACCCGCTCGGTGCGCCCGTAAGCGATCACAGTCGCACTGCCCGAGCGCGCGGCCAGACGTGCCGCGCGCAGCTTGGTCTGCATACCGCCGCGACCGAGCAGCCCGCCATCGCCGGCCATACCATCAAGCGCGCTGTCGCCAGCCATCGCGTGGGAAACCAGCGTGGCGCCGGGGTTGGCACGTGGATCGGCATCGTAAAGCCCCTGCTGATCGGTCAGCAGCACCAGCAGATCGGCCTCGATCAGGTTCGCAACCAACGCCGCCAGGGTGTCGTTGTCGCCCAACCGCAGTTCCTCGTTGGCCACCGCGTCATTCTCATTGACTACCGGAATGACACCAAAACCGACCAGCGCGCGCAGGGTACTGCGCGCATTCAGATAGCGGCGCCGATCTGACAGGTCGTCATGTGTCAGCAATACCTGTGCGGTGTGCAGTCCGCGGCGCTGGAAACAACTCTCCCATGCCTGCACCAGGCCCATCTGGCCGATCGCAGCCGCAGCCTGCAGCTCATGCAGGCTGCCCGGGCGACGTGTCCAGCCCATGCGCTTCATACCTTCGGCGACCGCACCTGAAGACACGATCACGACTTCGTTGCCGGTCGCCATCAGGTCCGCCACCTGGTCTACCCATTGGCCGAGGCGCTCACGATCCAGCCCCTTGCCGTCACCGGTGATCAGGGCGCTGCCGATCTTGACCACCCAGCGGTGGGTTGCTCGCAGGCGTTCACGCATCGTCTTCAGCCCAGGGGGTCGTAAGGCGCATCTTCAGTTACGGTTTCCTGATCGTGCTCGGCCAGACGCAACGCCTCCAGTCGGGCCGCCAGTGCCTGCACCAGGGGATCTAGTCCCTGGTGCGTAATCGATGAGATGGCAAACACCGGGCCCTCCCACGACAGCTCCTTCAGCAGGGCGTCCCGCCGTGCGTCGAATTCTTCCGCATCCAGCAGGTCGCGCTTGGTCAACACCAGCCAGCGCTCGCGCTGCGCCAGATCATGTCCGAACTTCTCGACCTCGGCCTCTATGCAGCGGACCGCGTCGGCGGGCGAAGACTCGTCCATCGGTGCCATATCGACCAGGTGCAGCAGCAGCCGGGTACGCGACAGGTGCCGGAGAAACTGGATACCCAGACCTGCGCCTTCCGCCGCACCCTCGATCACGCCTGGGATATCGGCGATCACGAAGCTGCGGTCCTGCCCGGCACGCACCACCCCCAGGTTCGGATACAGCGTGGTGAACGGGTAATCCGCAACCTTCGGGCGGGCACTCGACACTGCAGTGATCAGACTCGACTTGCCCGCATTCGGCAGACCCAGCAGGCCGACGTCCGCCAACAGCACCAGCTCCAGGTGCAGCGTGCGACGCTCACCGGGGGTGCCATTGGTAGACTGCCGCGGCGCACGGTTGGTGCTGCTTTTGAAATGAATGTTGCCCAGGCCGTGCATTCCGCCGCGTGCCACCAGCAGCTGCTCGCCGTGCGCCATCACCTCGCCGATGAATTCCTCGGTGTCGGCGTCGAGCACACGCGTCCCGACCGGTACACGGACGTTGATGCTCTCGCCCTTGTGCCCGGTCATCTGCCTCCCCATGCCATTTTGTCCACGCTCGGCGCGATGATGGCGCTGATGCCGGAAATCGACCAGCGTGTTCAGGCCGCTGTCGGCTACAAGGAAGACATGGCCGCCATCACCGCCATCACCGCCGTCCGGACCACCCTTCGGGATGAACTTCTCACGGCGAAAACTTACACAGCCGTTCCCGCCGTCGCCGGCCTCGACCTTGACAATTGCCTCATCGACAAACTTCATCGGCTTTTCGCCATCCCCTCGCTATGCATTGCATGCGCCCCGTAAACGAAAAAAGCCCCGTCGTCCGACGAGGCCTTTTCGCGCAACCCTTTTCGACAGCGGATCAGGCCGGATCGATGCTCACGAACTTGCGGTTGTTCGGGCCTTTGGTCTCGAACCGAACCACGCCGTCGGCCTTGGCAAACAGAGTGTGATCCTTACCGCAACCGACGTTGACACCGGGATGCACCCGGGTACCGCGCTGGCGGATGATGATACCGCCGGCATTGATCGTCTGGCCGCCAAAGACCTTGACACCAAGGCGTTTGGATTCTGA
>JAGRHB010000143.1 GCA_020445245.1 Gammaproteobacteria bacterium | reverse complement strand
GGTGGCGCGCACCATGTACTCGGCCTCGGCCATTTCGATCACCGAGCCACCAACCTCCTGGTTGCCACGCTGGATGGCGGCCTTTACCCGGGCCAGGGGAATGCCGTAGGCCCGCAACCGGTCCGGGTCGACCACCACCTGGTACTGGCGCACCATGCCGCCGACCGTGGCGACTTCGGACACCCCGGGCACCGTCTGCAGTTCGTACTTGAGGAACCAGTCCTGCAGGCTGCGCAACTGCGCCAGGTCGTGCTGTCCGCTGCGATCGACCAGCACGTAGTTGTACACCCAGCCAACCCCGGTGGCGTCAGGGCCGATCCGCGGCTGTATGCCGTCCGGCAGTTTGGATGCGGCCTGGTTGAGGTATTCGAGGACACGCGCCCGCGCCCAGTACAGGTCGGTACCGTCCTCGAAGATCACATAGACGTAGGAGTCGCCGAAGAACGAGTACCCGCGCACCACCTGCGACCCCGGCACCGACAGCATGGTCGTGGTGATCGGGTAGGTGACCTGCTCCTCGACCACGCGCGGGGCCTGCCCGGGAAAGCTGGTGCGGATGATCACCTGCACGTCTGACAGGTCGGGGATGGCGTCCAGCGGCGTCTTGTTGAGTGCCACCCAGCCCCAGCCGGTAATCACCAGCGATGCGAGCAGCACCAGGAATCGGTTGTGCACCGACCATGAGATCAGGCTCTTCAACATGGGCGTGCCCTCAGTCCTGCGGTGCGGCGGGTGCAGAGGCCGCGGCTGGCGACTCGTCCATGCGCAGGAAGCTGGCCTGCAGGCTCGACTCGGAATCGATCAGGAACTGTCCCGAGACGACCACTTCGTCGCCGGCCTTCAGGCCATCGAGGATCTCGACCATTCCACCACTGCTCATGCCGCTGACGACATCGACCGGTTGGAAGCGGCCACCCCCAAGCGCCAGCACCACGCTGTTGCGGGTGCCGGTCGCGATCAGCGCCTCCGCCGGGATCGCCAGCGCTTCGTGCTTCGGGCCGCCGTAGATGACCACGTCGGCGAACATATTGGCCTTGAGCAGGCCGTCCGGATTGCCGAACGCCAGACGTACCCGCAGCGTCCGCGACTTGGGATCGAGTTCCGGGTAGATGTATTCGACCGTACCCTCCCAGCTGCGTCCCGGGTAGGCCGGTACGCGGATCTCGGCGCTCTGCCCCAGCGAGAGCCAGTCGATCTGGTGCTCGTACACATCGACCAGGACCCAGATCCGCGTCAGGTCGGCGATCGTGACGATCTCCATCTCCGGTTTCACATACATCCCCTGACGCACCCCGAGCCGGGTGACCACGCCGCTGGCGTTGGCCACCACAGGCACGGTGTTCTGCGATTCCCGGCTCTTCTGGATCGCCGAGATGGTGCCTTCGGTGACACCGAGCAGGCGCAGGCGGTTGCGGGCGTTCTCGAACCGGGCTTTGTTGTTCGTCTGGTCGAGTGCAATCAGGAAGTCGACCTGGGCCGACAGGATGTCCGGTGAGTACAGGCTGCCGATGACCTGGCCCCTGTTGACCGGATCGCCCTCCGCCCGGAGGTTGAGCTGCTCCATCCAGCCCTCGGCACGCGGATGGACGTGGGTCAGGCGGGTCTCGTCGTACTCGATTCGGCCCACCGTCTGGATGTACTTCCACAGGGTCTGGTCGCGCGCCGCCACGGTGCGCACCCCCATGCTGTTGATCACCGCATTACTGATCTCAACCGCGGGACGGCCACTGGCCGCGGCATCGACCGTCCTGGCCACCAGGTCCATGCCGCAGATCGGGCAGCTGCCGGGCTCGTCACGGACGATCTGCGGATGCATCGGGCAGACATATTTCGGATCGAGGTGTTTTGCTGCGTGCGCCATGGCGGTATCGGTACCCGCCTGCGCGAGTGACTCGCTGGGGGTGACGGCCTTGTCCTGGCAGCCTGCCGACAACAGCAAGACGACCAGCAGAACGGCAGGGCCGCACAACCAAGAGTGAGTGGTTACTTTCTTTTTCATAGCTTCAGCCCGTCAAGGGTCCGGGAGGTTCGCCGCCGCCCGGCGGGGTATGCCGGAGTGTGCGGATGTGAGGTGCAAAAGCTATGCGTGCCTGGGTGGGCGGTACACGGCCTCTCGGTGTGGCATCAGTAGTGCGTCCACCAGGATGACGGGTCCCTGCCAAAGGGCACCGCACCCGCGTCGCGGCGCCAGGGGCGCGGTGAGCAGCCCGGCCGGCGCCGTCTGGCCGCAACAATGGCACGAGGACGGAGGTGCATGACCGCTGCAGTGAGGGCATTGGGCCTGGCGTTCGGGCAGTGCCACATCCGGGACATCGGCAGCCACAGTGTGGCAGGGAATGGCGCCCGCGCCCCGGCCACCCGGGCCGGTTTCAGCAGCTACGGTGCCTGGGATCACCGCCAGCAGGGGATTGAGCGCCAGCAGCAATGCCAGCGCCAGCCGGGCGACACGCTTGCTGCGTCGGAACGCCCGGGATCTCGTGCTGAACGTCTGCATAAGCACTGGTGCCGAAGCTGGCCTGGTCAAGGCTCGAGGTGTTGGATTGGTGCGTTCATTCCTTGTCCGCCGTGGCGTTGTCGATCCTTCCGATCGCGCAACTGACGAAGGATTTCGCCTTCGCAGCGGCGGACTTCAGTCCCTCCACCGACCCGACCTCGGGGTAACCCATCCTGGCGAGCGCGGTGACGACCTGATCGCGCCACTCCGGGTTGCCTTCGACATGCACCCGGCCCTGCGCGATATCCACCTCGACCTCCCGGGCGAGCTGCTGTTCGACCAACTTGCCGCGAATCGTGTTGGCGCAGCCGCCGCACTTGATGTTCTCAACAGCAACCGTGTAGCTCATGATCGCTCTCCTGTGGTTTGTCCATGCGCGCGATGATCGGACAGTCGCCGGCACTGGCGTGACAGCGCCGAACCAGCTCGCTGAGCTCGTCGCGCAATCTCGTCAGCGCCTCGATGCGTTGACCTATCGCGCTCAGCTTGTTCTCGGTCAGGGCGCGCACATCCGCACGCACGTCGCCGCCCTGGTTTCGCAGTGCCAGCAGCTGGCCGATCTCGTGCAGGCTGAAATCCATTGTCTGGGCGCGCCGCACGAACTGCAGACGTGCAACATCCTGGTCGTCGTACCGCCGCTGCCCGCCGCCGTTGCGCGCGATCCGGCCCAGCAGGCCAATGCGCTCGTAGTAGCGCAGGGTGTCTGCCGAAAGACCGGTCTGTCGACAGACCTCACCGATGCTCAGATTCATCTGTTTGGGTCTCCGCGCCTATCGTAGGTTCTCAGACTAATAGCTGGACCTGGCTCCAGGTCAAGGGCGAAATCATCACGATGTTCGGGGAATCTTCAGGTCGGCGGGGTATGGTCGTGCGGCGCCGATGTCGCGGCGGCCTGCTACTCCGGTTTGGACTCACGACTGAGCAGATTGTGTACCGCGGTCCTGGGATCCAGCCCTTCGTACAGGACGCGGTATGTCTGTTCGGTGATCGGCATCTCGACGCCGAGCGACAGCGCCTTGGCACGTACCTCGCGCGCGGTGGCGACGCCTTCGACCTCCTGGCCGATGTCCGCTTTCGCCGTGGCGATATCCAGGCCCCGGGCCAGGGCCAGGCCCATGCGCCGGTTTCGCGATTGGTCGTCGGTGCAGGTCAGTGCCAGGTCACCGAGCCCGGCCAGCCCCATGAAAGTCTCCGGCCTGCCTCCCATAGCCAGGCCAAGCCGGGTGATTTCGTGCAGGCCCCGGGTGATCAGTGCGGCGCGCGCGTTGGCGCCAAAACCCAGGCCATCGGAGATGCCGGCGGCGATCGCCATCACGTTCTTGCTGGCGCCCCCTACCTGGACCCCGATCAGATCGTCACTGGTGTAGGCGCGAAAGTTTTCGCCGTGCAGGTAAGCGGCAACCCGGTCCGCGTGCATCGGGTTGTTCGATGCCACGGTGATCGCGGTGGGCAGGCCGCGCGCCACCTCCCCGGCAAACGTCGGCCCCGAGACCACCGCCATGTCGCAGTGCGCCAGATGCTGAGCCGCCACGGTGCTGAGGAGTTCGTGGGAATGATGGTCGAAGCCCTTGGTCGCCCAACTCAGGGATTTCAGCTGTGGGCGGATCTCGACGATGCGTCCGCAGACCTGGCCAAAGGCGTGGCTGGGAACCACCACCAGGACCTCGTCCGCCGCCCGCAGGCAGGCGGCCAGGTCACCGGTGGGTGTCAATCCCTCGGGCAGGGTGACGCCAGGCAGGTACTGACGATTCTCCCGGTCGCGCAGCAGGGCCTCGATCTCGACTGGATCGTGTCCCCACAGGGAAACCACCGAGCCGTTGCGCGCCAGCTGAATCGCCAGCGCGGTGCCCCATGAGCCGGCACCGAGAACCGCCAGTGTGGCCGCCCGCGCGTTCAACTCAGTGCGCGGGCGTGTTCCCGGCGTCGGCCGTGTTTCCGGCCTCGGCCGCTTTCGCCTGGCGCTGCTGCATGTACAGCGCCTCGAAGTTCACCGGTTGCAGCACGAACTGGGGGAAGCTGCCGCGCGTGACCAGGTCGGACACGGCTTCGCGCGCGTACGGGAACAGGATGTTCGGCGCCGCGACGCCCAGCAGTGCGTCGAGTTCCTGGTCAGCGAAACCCTGGACACCGAACAGCCCGGCCTGGTGAATCTCCACCATAAATACAGTCTTGTCGGCATGCTTCGCCTCGACCGTGACATTGAGCACTACTTCGATGGTGCCGCCGCCGAGCTTGCTGACCTCGCTTCCGAGGCTGATATTGATCTCCGGCGACCACTTTTCCTGGAACATCTGCGGCGTGTTGGGCGACTCGAACGAGATGTCTTTCACATAGATTCGCTGCACCACGAACTGGCGCAGAGGTTTGTTTTCGTCGGCCATATTTTTCTCCTGCTGGGCGGGTCTACTTGCGCTTGACCGGCAGATTGGCACTTTCCCATGCCATCATGCCGCCACGCAGATTCTTGACGTTTTCGAAGCCGTGCTTGCGCAACAGGCTGCATGCGGCGCCGGAGCGTGAGCCCGAGCGACACACAGTCACTATCGGCCGGCTACGGTGTTTCTCCAGCTGTTTGACGTTGTTGCCGAGACCGTTCAGCGGGATGTTGACGGCGTTGACGATATGGCCGTCCTTGAACTCCGCCATCGAGCGCACGTCGAGCACCACGGCTTCCTCGTGATTGATCAGCGCGGTGGCCGCGAGTGGATCGACGGCGTTCTTGCCGCCCGGGTCTGTGATGATGTTCCACGCCAGGGCCGTCAGGACGAGCAAGAATCCTGCAACCAGCACGGTGTGGTTACCGGCAAACTCAAGGAGTTGTTCCATGATACCTCGCCACCGCCGGACTCTCGTCGCGGCGCTACAAACGACGAAACGGGAGGCGTTAGCCTGCCCGTTTCAACAATGTGGAAATCCCGCACACGGCGGGAAATTCGCGTTCAGTGCTCGTGGCTGCAGAACACTTCACGCATCATGCAGATCAGACGCAGCGTGCGGTTATCGCTGACA
>JAGRHB010000142.1 GCA_020445245.1 Gammaproteobacteria bacterium | reverse complement strand
AGGCGCCGCCACCTGGATGCCATCGCCCGCGCCGCCCGCGCGCTCCAGGCCGGGCGTCGCGCGCTGAACGAAGGTAGAGCCGGGGAGCTGTTGGCGGAGGATCTGCGTCAGTCACAGCTGGCGCTTGCGGAGATCACCGGGGAGTTCACCGCGGATGACCTGCTCGGCCGGATATTCAGTTCGTTCTGTATCGGCAAATGAGTACACCGGTAGCGATCGGTTTCTTCGACTCCGGTGTCGGAGGGTTCAGTGTATTGCGACATGCGCTGGACGCGGTCAGTGGCATCCCCCTGCTGTATGTCGCCGACTCGGCGTTTGCCCCCTATGGTGCACGTAGCGTCGAGGAGGTGGTGCAGCGCAGCCGTAGCATCGCGCGGTTCATGTTCGAACAGGGTGCCGAGGCGATCGTGGTCGCGTGCAACACCGCGACTGCAATGGCGGTGGAACGGCTGCGCAGTGAATTCGACATCCCGATCATTGGTATGGAACCGGCGATCAAGCCCGCCGCTCAACTGACTCGCAGCGCCAGGGTCGCGGTGTTGGCGACCGGCGGGACGCTGGCCAGTGATCGCTATGCGCGACTGCGTTCTGACCACGGTCGCCAGATCGAGGTACACGAATGCATCTGCCATCATTGGGTGGAAGCCGTCGAGCAAGGAGACCTCGACAGTCCACGCGTGCTCGATCTGGTGAACGCAGAACTGGCGCCGCTGCATCGGATTGGCGTCGATACCTATGTCCTCGGTTGTACCCACTACCCGTTTCTGGTGCCTGCAATTCGCGCAGTGGTCGGTGAAGACGTGCAGCTGGTCGATCCAGGCCCGGCAGTGATCGGGCAGCTTCGGCGCCGCCTTGGACTGCTGTCGGCGCAGCCACCCTCCGTGTCGCCGGTGAGACTGTACACGAGTGGGTCACCGGCACAGCTGCGACGCCATGCACAGCGACTCATTGGCCTGTCCGCCGAATGTCACCCCCTGCCCGCCTGAGGAGGCCTCAGTGACAGGCGGCGGATGCGTCTGCGCAGCGCGCTGACCATCTGTCGATCCGACTTACGGCCATAGCGCTGCTGTACGTAGATCCGACAGATCGCAGCGAGTTCAGACGCCGCCTGGGGAAATGAACGCGACGCCGCGGCGCACAGCGTATCCGGTCCCTGCCAGGAGGCCACATCGACACCGGCTCGTTGCAGCTTGTCAGTGAACTGCCGCCACAGGCCGGCCAATGGATCACCAGTGCGAGCACTGGGCAGCTGCGCCGCCAGGTACACGATCGCGGCCGCCAGCGAACCTGCGATCAACAGCGCAATCGCCAGACCGAAGCCGCGTAGCCTGCCCAGGCCGAGCCATTCGAGCAGGCTGGTCTGTCGTTCTGCGCTGAATCCGACCACCCAGCGGTGCCAGCCCAGGTCCACCGCATCGGCCAGCCACACGGCGTTGTGCCACAGCGAGCGCAGCGTGCCCGATTCACTGCTGCCGAACATTACCCGGTCACCGGCCTGTGATGCCGCCGCATCGATCGGTTGTTCGATACGTTGTGGCGCCACGGCTGCCGTCGGGTCGACACGCCACCAGCCGAGCCCGGGCACCCACACCTCCGTCCAGGCGTGGGCATCGGACTGACGCACCACCCAGTGCTCGCCGTGCGGATTGCGCTCTCCGCCCTGATAACCGATGACCACCCGGGCCGGGATTCCGGCCACGCGCATCAGCAAGGCGAAGCTACCCGCGTAGTGCTCGCAAAATCCGCGGCGCGTCTCGAACAGGAACTGCTCGACCGGATCACCCTGCAGCGTTCCTGGCGAGAGCGTGTACACGAACGGCTGGTTGCGGAAATAGTCGAGCGCCCGCGCCACCATCTGCAGCGGCTGCGCCGGATCGGCCGTTGTCTGCCATTGCGCGACCAGTGAAGCGATACGTGGTGAGATCTGTGGCGGCAGCTGCAGGCCCTTTGCGCGCTCCCGTTCACTGATCTCCAGCATGCGGAATCCGGGATCCGAGGCGGCGTGGTAGCTAAGACGCTGGTTGAGCCTCTGTTCGCTGACCAGCGCGTAATTGCTGTTGAGGTGCGTACCCGGGGGCTTGACCGTGACCACATCGAGTCCGAACAGCCAGTACTCACCGGTCGGCTCCAGGGTGACCTCATAACCGACTGCCAGCGGGTCCCTGCCGACAGTGTCGATCGGCCTTTCGTTGGCGCGGTCGGCGTCGGCTGTCCAGCGGCGACCATCGGTGTGCCATAACACAGGCCCACGCCAGTAGCGCTGTTCCGGACCGGGCACCGTGGTGTCGAACTGCACGCGGAAAGCGGTTGCGGTCGAGCGACTCAGCTCGCCGAGGTTGCCCAGGGTCATCTCACCGCTGATGCCGGTGAACGCACGCTGCGACTTGATGCCCCACAAGGGGCTGTGCAGGCGTGGGAACAGCATGAACACCACCAGTGCCAGCGGCAGCGCCGCGACGAACAGCCCGGCCGCGTGGCGCAGTACCTGGCGTGGGTGGGCGCTGACCCGGTTCAGGCCGACCTGAATCGCGGCCAACGCAAGCGTGCCGGCAAAAAGGTAGACCGCAAGCCCCAGTGACTGGCTGTAAAGGAACTGTGTCAGCACCACGAAGTAGCCGAGAAACACTGTGACGTGGATGTCTCGCCGCGCACGCAGCTCCAGCAGTTTCAGGCCCAGCATTACCACCAGCAATGCCGTACCGGCCAGGCGCCCGTCGTAGAGCCCGGTGCTCAGGATCACCAGGGCAATTGCCATTGCCATCAAAGCGAGCAACAGCCAGCGTCCGGGCAGCCAGCGCGGCTGATGCAGCGCCAGCAGTCGCCAGCCGACGGCGAGATAGAAAAAGCCGAGGATCGCCGGGTGCAGGTTGGCCGCATGCGGTGCCATCAGCGCCGCCAGCAGGACCAGCGTGCTTCCCAGAAGACGCGGTGCGACCGGCATGTCCGCCAGTGCGTCACGCATCGCCGGATCCGTACAGTGCAAGATGTCGGAGGCATTGATGGCGGTGGGCTGGGCCCAGCCCCGGCGCAATCGTCGTGCCCGGAGTCCTCAGGCCGTATCGACGGCCGCCCGCCTCGGCGTCAAGTACCGCCCGGGTTAGCGCCGACAGGCGCGACTCGATGTCCCCACCGGGTGCGTGGACCCAGTCGATCCACAGCGGAGTCGCCGCCTGGCCACTGAACATACGGGTGTTCAGTCCACGTTCCCGCGCATAGCTCTTCCAGTCGATCTGTGAGGGAAGGTCACCGGGGCGGTAGCCACGCAGCCCCGCGAAATCGTCATTGCCACCACCCCACGCGGCATGGGCACCGCTGTCGCCGGACGCGCCCGGCGGTGTCCATTGCGCCCCCGGCTTCGGATAGACCAGCATTGGGCGACTGCATGCCACGTAGCACCAGGCACACAGCAGTCCCATCGGATAGCGGGTGCTGACGACCAGCCTGCCGGGATCATGCAGACCGCGCGGAATGCCCTGAAGCTGCAGTTGAACGCGCTGTGGTCGGGTCTCGCTGTCGATGTCGACCAGCACCGGGCTGCTGTCATCGAACATCAGCTGGATGGCCGGCCGTGCGCGCCCGGCGCCGTTGAGTTCGACCGAGTACGGTACCGAATCGCCGCTGAACACCGGTGGTCCGCCATGGCACACGAGGCGCAGTCCTCGCAGATTGCGCCAGGTCTGGTAGATCGCATTGGCAGCGAGACCGGCAAGCACGAAGGTCAGCAGGTGGCCGGGGTTGTTCACGTAGTTGACCGAACCCAGCAACATCAGAAACAACAGTGCGCCGAACATCAGGCCATAGCGGGTCGGCAGGATATAGATACGTCTGGCACCGATCTCGGCCCGCCCGACCGACGAGACCCGCTCCACCCGCGCCCAGTCGGCGAAGGCCACGTCAGGGGATCGCCACGCCCTCGAGCAGGGCACGGACATGTTCGGCCGAGTCACCCTCCAGGGCATTCAGGCGGTGGCCGGCGACACTTGGCAGTACCGCCTGTACGTCTTCCGGAATCACGTGGGCACGACCGTCGATCATCGCCCAGGCACGCGCTGCCCGCAGCAGGGCCAGGCCGGCACGCGGTGAAAGACCGATCTCCCATTTTGGTGAGGCGCGCGTGGCGCCCATAAGGGCCTGGACATAGTCGAGCAAGGCCGGTGAGACGTGAATCCGGTCGACGCGGGCCTGCCAGGCCAGCAGTGCGGCGGGTCCGATGCGAGGCGTCGTCTCGCGCAGCAGCAGGCGACGGTCGCCGCCTGCCAGCAGTTCACGCTCGGATGCCGTATCCGGGTACCCCAGGCTGATGCGCATCAGAAAACGGTCGAGCTGTGACTCCGGCAGTCCGAAGGTGCCGATCTGGCTGCGCGGGTTTTGCGTGGCGATGACGAAGAAGGGTTCCGGCAACTCGCGGGTCTCGCCATCGGCCGTCACCTGGCGCTCTTCCATTGCCTCGAGCAGCGCACTCTGTGTCTTGGGTGTGGCGCGGTTGATCTCGTCGGCCAGCACCAGCTGGGCAAACACCGGCCCGGGGTGAAAATGGAAACGCCCGTCATCCCGGTCATAGATCGACACGCCCAGGATGTCGGCTGGCAGCATGTCGGCGGTGAACTGGATCCGTTGAAAGTCCAGCCCCAGCAAGCGCGCCAGTACGTGCGCAAGCGTGGTCTTCCCGACGCCCGGTACGTCTTCGATCAGCAGGTGGCCGCCTGCAAGCACGCAGGTCAGCGACAGGCGCAGCGCCTGTGGCTTGCCAACAATAAGGCGACCGGCGTCATCGAGGACCTGCTGCAGGATCGCATGGTCGCCGGGTGCAACGTTGCTGTTCAATGCGTGCTTGGACATCTGATCACGACTCGCTGGCTTTCCCTGTCCCGCAAACTATCGGCGGCACGGCACGATTCTGCAATCAGTGAGCGGCCATCAGAAGTGCAAACGGGACGGGTTTCGCATCATTCGGCAAGCAGGGCGTGGATTCGTTCCTCGATCGCCCTTGCACGGGCGTCGCCTTCGTGGGTCTCACCTACGTGCAGCTCGCGGATGTCGCCGCGCTTGTCGACCAGGTAGTAGGCCGGCCAGTAACGGTTGCCCAGGGCGCGCCAGTATGCAAAGTCGTTGTCCAGCATTACCGGGTGACGCAGGCCGAACTCGGCGATCTTGGCACCAACCATGGCCGGATCACGTTCGTGGGCGAACTCCGGGCTGTGAATACCGACGATCTGGAAGGATGAGCCCGCGAGCCGCCCTTCCAGTGCATTGAGCCAGGGGAAGGAGCGGTAACAGTTCCAGCAACCGAAGGTCCACACATCGATCAGCACCACCTGGCCGCGCAGGTCCTCGACGCGCAGGGGGGCGCTGTTGAACCAGTCTTGCGCCTCCGTCGCGGTGAATGCCGGCAGCGGTCGACGGTCGACGCTATCGGCATGGACTGTCGCGATCAGGGTGAGCGACAGGAAAACGATTCTCAACATGGGCGGGCTCCGCGGCGTCTGGGCTGTCCTGAAAAGACCGAACCGCGCCCCGGTTCATTGCAGCAATGACGCCAGTACCCGCGGTGA
>JAGRHB010000141.1 GCA_020445245.1 Gammaproteobacteria bacterium | reverse complement strand
GATGCGCAGGGCAAGGGCGGAATCTACAACTTCGTGACCAAACGCGGGGACTGTCGCGGTGCACGCTCGAAGATCTCCTGGACCCAGGTCGAGACCGGTTCGGCCATCACCTGGAAGTACCCGAGCTGCCTGCTGCGTGGCGACGACTCGGTCGGGGAATTCTATTCGGTCGCGGTGACCAAGGGTCACCAGCAGGCAGATACCGGCACCAAGATGATTCACCTCGGGCGCAATACGCGCAGCACCATCGTGTCCAAGGGCATATCGGCCGGTGATGGCCAGCAGGCCTACCGCGGCCTGGTGCGCATGGCACAGCGGGCAGAGAACGCTCGCAACCATACGCAGTGTGACTCACTGCTGATCGGAGACCGCTGTGCCGCCCACACCTTCCCCTACATCGAGGTGAAGAACCCGACCGCCAAGGTCGAACACGAGGCGACCACGTCGAAGATCGGCGACGACCAGCTTTTTTACTGCCGCAGCCGCGGGCTGTCCGAGGAGGATGCCGTGTCGCTGATCGTGAACGGTTTCTGCAAAGAGATCTTCAACGAACTGCCGATGGAGTTCGCCGTCGAAGCGCAAAAGCTGCTGGCCATCAGCCTCGAAGGGGCGGTCGGTTGAGTTGTAAAGGCGAGATGCCAGGAGAGATCACATGATGCTGTCTGTCAAGAATCTGAAAGCACAGGTCGAGGGCAAGGAGATTATCAAGGGACTCGACCTGCAGGTCGGTCCCGGCGAGGTGCACGCGATCATGGGGCCGAACGGCTCCGGCAAGAGCACCTTGGCGCACATCCTGGCGGGGCGCGACGGTTACGACGTGACCGATGGCGAGATCCTGTTCGAGGGTCAGAGTCTGATCGGGCTGGCACCCGAAGAACGTGCCAGTCGCGGCATCTTCCTGGCGTTCCAGTATCCGGTCGAGCTGCCGGGCGTCAACAACACGCATTTCCTGAAAGAGGCACTGAACGCGCAGCGCAAGGCGCGTGGTGAGCCGGAGCTGGATTCGGTGGCTTTCCTCAAACTGATCCGCGAGAAACTGGCGATGGTGTCGATGTCGCCGGAACTGCTCAAGCGCCCGGTCAATGCCGGCTTTTCCGGCGGCGAGAAGAAGCGCAACGAGATATTGCAGATGGCGCTGCTCGAGCCCAGCCTCGCGATCCTCGACGAGACCGACTCGGGTCTCGATATCGACGCCCTTAAAACGGTGTCCGATGGCGTCAATGCGCTGCGCAGTCCCGATCGCTCGGTCATCCTGGTGACGCACTACCAGCGCCTGCTCGACTACATCCAGCCCGACTTCGTGCACGTGCTGGCCGGCGGCAGGATCGTGCGCTCGGGCGACAAGGGACTGGCGAAGGAGCTGGAGGCCAAGGGCTACGGCTGGCTGTCCGGTCAGGATGAGGCCGCATGAACAGCGACACCCAGACACGGCATGATGTGCAGGAGATCCTGCGCCTGGGGCAGCAACGCATGGCGCATGTGATGCCGGGTGCTGACTGGCAGTCGGCAACCAGAAAGCGTGGCACGGCAGGCGTCGCGACGATGGCGCGGCCTGACCGCAAACAGGAGGCCTGGCGCTATACACCACTCGGCTTTCTCGACCAGGCGGACTTCCAGCCGATTGTCGAGGGGCCTTTCGATGCGCTGCAACTGTCGGACATCGATGACCTGATGCTGAGCGATCCGCCCCGCATCCGCCTGGTGTTCGTCAACGGTTATCTGGTGCCTGGTCTGTGCGCGATGGCGAAATCGGCAGACGGCGTCACCCTCAGCAGTCTGGCTGGCGCGCTAGGTGAGGTGCCGGCAATGCTCAGGCAGCAGCTGGACGCGATCGCCGAGCACAATCATGTGTTTGCGGCGCTCAACAGTGCGCTGATGTCCGATGGGGCATTGATTCACCTGGCGGCCGGGGTGCACCTGGATGGCCCGATCGAGATCCTGCATGTGTCGGTCGGGCTCGAGCAGCCGGGAATCTGTCACCCGCGTCATCTGATCGTGCTCGAAGACGGTGCGCGTGCCGAGGTCATCGAACGCTATTGCGGCCTTGGCGATGGGGCCTACTTCACGAATGCACTGATCGAGGTGTCGCTGGGCAGCGACAGCGAGTTCTTGCATCAGCGGATGCAGGAAGAGAGTCCCCATGCCCAGCACCTGAGCGACCTGCAGGTGCACCTCGGTGCGCGCAGCCTCTATCGGCTGACGCTGGCCGCACTGGGGGGCGCCTGGTCGCGCAACGACGTGCGAGTTACCTTCGGCGGTGAAGGTGCGACGGCCGAACTCGACGGCCTGATACTGGCCCGCGACCGGCAATTCAACGATGTACACCTCGACGTGCGCCACGAGGTGCCGCACTGCACCAGCCGTGAGACCTTCAAGGGCATCCTCGATGGCAGCGGCCGTGTGGTGTTCGACGGCCACATCGTGGTGGCACGTGATGCACAAAAGACCGATGCGGTGTTGTCGAACCGCAACCTGATGCTGGCGCGTTCGGCCGAGGTGGACACCAAACCGCAGCTCGAAATCTATGCCGATGATGTGAAATGCAGTCATGGTACGACCGTGGGTGAGCTCGATCCCGACATGCTGTTCTATCTGCGCTCGCGCGGCATCCCGGCGGATCAGGCGAAACAGATGTTGTGCCAGGGCTTTGCGCAGGAGGTGTTCGACACGATGGCGAGTCCGGCGCTGCGTGCGCGGGCCGGCCAGTTGCTGGCATCACGGTTGCTGGCGTCGACCCCGGAACAGGGGGAAAGGTGATGTCTGCCTGGTTACGCAACTGGTTTGAAGGGAGCAGCAGGGTGCACGAGGAAGCAGAGGATCGACGCCTTGAAGGGATCATCGCCGCGCTGCGCACGGTGTTCGATCCGGAGATCCCGACCAACGTCTACGACCTTGGCCTGATCTATGCGATCGACGCTGTGGGCGACGACGGGATTGTGATCAAGATGACCCTGACCGCGCCGGGCTGTCCGGTCGCCGGTACGCTGCCGGGCCTGGTGGAACGCGCGGTCGAAACCGTCGACGGCGTCGACCACTGCCAGGTCGACCTGGTATGGGACCCGCCGTGGACCAAAGACAGGATGAGCGAGGCGGCACAACTCGAACTGGGGATGATGTGAGCGTTGCCACAGCTATCCAGAGTCCCGGATAGGGTATTTTCCCCCTCGGGAGAAGCCCGGGACGGGGCCGGGCTGCAACCCCTCACCCCAACCCCCTCCCCTGGGAGAGGGACGGCCGATACAGTGTTTTTGGAGCATCAGCGAAATGGCAATTCAATTGACGGAGGCTGCGGCCCGCCACGTGGCGGGACAGCTGGCGAAACGCGGCAGTGGCGAAGGCCTGCGCATCGGCACGAAGAAGAGCGGCTGCACCGGATTTGCTTACGTGGTCGACTACGCAGACTCGATCGATGCCGGCGACCACGTGTTCGAGAGTCATGGTGTGAAATTGGTGGTGGACGACAGGTCGCTGCCGAATCTCGATGGCCTGGTGGTCGACTTTGTCAGGACCAATCTCCTGAACGAGGGTTTCGAGTTCCGCAATCCCAATATCAAGGAAACCTGCGGCTGTGGCGAGTCGTTCAGCGTGTGAGTCGGTCATGCTGACGGCAGACGAATTCGTCGAGAACTTCGAGTTCCTGGACGACTGGGACGCGCGGTACGCGTACCTGGTCGAGCTTGGTGAGGCGATGCCGCCGCTCGATGAGCGCCTGCGCACCGATGAAAACCGCGTACAGGGGTGTATCAGCAAGGTCTGGGTCGCACCGCTTGCCGACCCTCAGGGGCATGGCCGGCTGCGCTATGTCGGGGACTGCGATACGGCGATCATCAAGGGCGTGCTCGCGGTGCTGGTCGAACTGTTTTCCGGTCACACGCCGCAGGCGATCGAGGCGCTCGACATCGACGCCCTGTTCGACCGTATCAAGCTGGCCGAGCACCTGAGTCCGAATCGGCATTTCGGCATCTACGCAATCGTCGAACTGATGAAGTCACAGGCGCGGGCCTTCGCGCAAGGCTGACTCGCACCGCTTGCGGTTATCATGTCGCTTTACATTGGCTGCCGAGGCAGGGTGCGATGCTCGACGACGTCAGAAACTACTACGGCAACATACTGAAGACCTCGGCCGATCTGCAGACCAATGCGTGCTGCACAGGTGCGGCGATGCCGCCTGCGATTTGCGAGATCCTGAACCTGCTGGCACCGGAAGTCGTGCAGCGCTACTACGGTTGCGGTCTGGTGGTGCCCGCGCTGCTCGATGGCCTGCGCGTGCTCGACCTCGGCTGTGGCGCCGGGCGCGACGTCTATCTGCTGTCGCGCCTGGTCGGTGAGCACGGATCGGTGGTCGGTGTCGACATGACCCGGGAACAGCTGGATGTCGCCGAATCTTACGTTGACGAGCATGCGCGGCGCTTCGGCTACCGTCAGTCCAATGTCACCTTCATCGAGGGCGAATTGGAGCAACTCGACAAGCTGGGTCTCGAGCCGGGCAGCTTCGACCTGATCGTCTCAAACTGCGTGATCAATCTCTGCCGCGACAAGGCGCGTGTGCTGCAGCACGCATATGCCTTGCTCAAGGAGGGTGGTGAGCTCTATTTCTCCGATGTCTACGCCGACCGGCGCGTGCCGGCCCAGGTTGCACAACACCCGGTGCTGTACTCGGAGTGCCTGGGGGGCGCGCTGTACTGGAACGACCTGATCGGGATTGCCCGGAATGCGGGTTTCGTCGACCCACGTCTGGTCGAAGACAGCCGGATCACCGTGAACAACGATGCGCTGACACAACTGCTCGGTGGGTTGCGCTTTTTTTCTGCAACCTATCGGCTGTTCAAGCTTCAGGAACTGGAACCTGCATGCGAAGACTATGGTCAGGCGGTGATCTACAAGGGCGATATTGCCGGGCACCCGGTGGCCTTCGACCTGGACAAGCACCATTGTTTCGAGAAGGGCCGGGTGGTGCCGGTCTGTGGCAACACCTGGCGTATGCTCGGAGAGACACGTCTGGGCCCGCATTTCGACTTTATCGGCGACATGGGCACCCACTTCGGTATCTTCGAAGGTTGCGGTACCGCAATGCCTTTCGACACATCGGTCGCTGGCGAGGTGAGTGGCTCGGGCTGCTGCTGAAGCCGGGGCCCTGGTGCACGCGATCCCTGTCAGTCGCCTTGCGGGGACGGGGATCGCCGCCATACATTGACCGCCGGCCAGTGTGTCTGCAGGTACAGTTCCTCGACTTTTTGCCGTGCCCAGGGCGTCTTGCGCAGGAACTTGAGACAGGACTTGATGCTTGGGTCGCGGCTGAAGCACTTGATGCGAAACCGTCGGCCCAACTCGTCCCAGCCATACCTTTCCACCAAGCGGTCGAGCATGTTCTGCAGGGTTACGCCGTGCAGCGGGTCGTTGCGGCCTTGACCGCCGGCGCCGTCACCCGGCAAGGCCGCTTTCCGGGTGCGGTTTCGATTCTGCCTTCTTGACGCGGATCCGGCTTCCCGCCACGTCCCGGCCGTTGAGTGATTTCATCGCTGCCTTGGCCTCACCGGCCTTGGGCATCTCGACGAAACCGAAC
>JAGRHB010000140.1:2188-5579 GCA_020445245.1 Gammaproteobacteria bacterium | reverse complement strand
CCTTCGAGCGGGATCAGGGCCTCCTCGCCGAGCTTCAGCGCCACCAGGCCCATGTCCACGTAGAGCGGCAGATTTTCCGCATCCACCTGATAGAAGACCGTACGCCCGCCATGCCGATCGCTCAGCTCGCGGAATTCCCAGGCCAGCGCCTCACGTTCGGCGGCCGGGCCGACGGGATCGCCCATCGCGATCCAGCTGTTGCCACGCACCTGGTACATCACGAATGCCGTACCCGAGTCACTGAACAACAGGCGCTTGTCGCCGACCAGGGCCAGCGTGGCATCACTGTGTGGTGAGCAGGCGACGATCGACGCTGCCTGCTGCAGCGCCGCGGCGTCCGGCAGCCGGGGTTCGGGCGGGTGCGGCTGCATCAGACGCACCACCGCATAGGCGGTGCCGGAAAGGATGACCAGCAACGATGCGCGCAGGAAGCGCGGCGCGTCTTCTGCCAGTGCGAACTGCCACCACAGCTCCTGGCCGTAATCGATGTGCCGATAGGCGAACAGCCCCAGCCACAGGCTGCCGGCCACCGCCATGACCACCAATGCAAGCCAGCCGGCCGAGGGGCGAATCGTCAGCAGCGATGCGCGGCGAAAGAACGCGGACTTGCCGGAGCGCAAAGCGACCAGGGCCAGCGCCGCGATCGCAGCCTCTTCGTAGTCGAGCCCCTTGGCGATGGAAAACAGTGCACCGAGCGCGAGCAGCCAGAAGGCGAGATGATAGGCCGCGTTGACCCGACGCTGAAGTCCGTAAGCGAGCAGCATCAGCGCCAGTCCGGTCAGGCTGCCGGCCATGTGTGACAGCTCCAGCAGCGGTAGCGGCAGGAAGCCACCGAGCAGTTCGAGGCGCTCCGCCAGCGCCGGAGTGGCACCGGAAAACACCAGCACGGCACCCGCGACGAACGCCAGTATGGTCAGCAATTGCGGTGCCGCGCGCCGCATCAGGACATTCACCAGGCGCACGCCCCGCCCGACCGGTGCACTGCGCAGACGCAATTCCTGGGTGACCCCGGCAGCGGCCGCCAGACCCAGTGGCAACAGGTAATACACAACGCGGTAGGCCAGCACAGCGCCCAGCAGCGCATCGCGCGGTGCATCCGGCAGCGACAGCAGCAGTACCGATTCGAACACGCCGAGGCCGCCGGGCACGTGACTGATGATGCCGGCGGTGATCGCCAGCACATAGATGCTCAGCAGATGCGGATACGACACCGCCACGCTGGCGGGCAGCAAGGCATACAGGACCGCCGCCGCGCAGCCGATATCGAGCGCCGCAAACAGGAGTTGCAGCGCCGTGGTGCCGGGTTGCGGCACGGCCAGCTGCCAGTTAC
The DNA here is from genome assembly GCA_020445245.1 of Gammaproteobacteria bacterium. The sequence continues at coordinate 4,249 of JAGRHB010000140.1, read as the reverse complement.
GCAGGCGCAGCGGTGCGTGCTGCACGCCACCCCACAGGATATAGGTGACGATCAGTCCCAGCAGCGCCGCGCCGATGGCCTGGAGCAGCTTGCCGGGAAGATGCAGGATGGCACTGGTTTCGGGCATCCCGCTCAGCATGACCACGCCGACCACGAAACTGATGCCGAGTCCAAAGGTAAGGCCAACCAGGCCGATCACCGTGGCGATTTCGGCCGCGGACAGACCGGCCGCGCTGTACAACCGGTAGCGCACGGCACCGCCGGACAGCATCGCCACGCCCAGATTGTGACCCACCGCGGTCGCGACAAACGAGGTCAGCGCGACGCCGGCGAGTGGCAGTTTGCGACCGATATGGCGTAGCGCCAACCAGTCATACCCGGTCAGCGCGGCATAGCTTGCGGCGGTAAACACCACCGCCACGCCGACTGCGTGCCATGGCACCGCGCGCAGGTTGGCGACCACGTCGGCGAAACGGATCCCGGCAGTTTCGCGATACAGCACCCACAGGGCCAACCCGAACAGTCCGATGCCGGCCGCCGTCCAGGCGATGTGCCGTGACCATGCGGCGACTCGGGATGATAGCGCCCAGTTCATAACTCAAACCGTATAGCAGACCACGGTGGCTGCATAAGCGCGGAGTCAAACGACGCCGCGTTGGTAGCCGACCGGATGCCGCTACCGGCTACCGGCCGACCGGAAACTCGGATGTGGTCTACGTGCCCTATAGGAAGCATAAACAGCCCTTTTCCCTAAAATCCGCTACACGAACCCGGCCATCACACTCGCAACAAGTCTCGTTTCGGCTCAATGCAGGGCCAACAACCCCTGCGCCCCAAGCTTTGAACCCAAATCAATGCCACTTTCCCGGCAGTGGGCAACACCCTACCCTGCCCACGCCCTACATGGCGCAGCAAAATCCACCCTGCCCAGTTTCATGCAAATAGGCCCAACTGTGGCGATGCACTGCTCGGCGGCAGCCGCGTTCGTGCTGACTCCGGGGGCTTCTCCTCCAGATGAGTCAGAATCTTCTTGATCACTTCCGGATCTTCGATACAGGCAATGATCTTCATTGCACCACCGCAGAGTGATACCCCAATCCTTGAGGCAGACATTGAAGACTCGCTGAAGGGGTGACAGTTCTTCCCTGGCGGTCTTTGGACTGACCTGCCTTGGCCTATCCTCACTGTACTCGGCCAAGGCCGAAGGAGTTAGCTCAAGCGGCGTCCTAGCCCCCAGGCGCCCACTCACCCCTTTGCACCTGCTCTGCTCCTGCCTCCAACCTTTGTGGGTGACAGCAATCTCTTCTGAGTACCGGGTAAGCACAAAAGACAGCTTCAGCTCCTTGGAGTCAGAGAGGTCCAAGTAGACGGAACGCTCGACCTCGCTCTCGGTCTTTCTGGCCCAAGCCAAAGCAGTGTGACGGTTCAAGAAGATCTTGGATAAGGTCGGGTATCCGCCTCGCCTGACCCTCGCCTGATACATCCCGGAAGGGAGTTTGGAAATGGTTGCCATGTCTTTTGTCGACACAGTGTCCACGAGGAAAACCGCAGGAAAGACAAGCAACAAAAAAGGCTTACCCCGTTAGAGATAAGCCTTTTTGTTCAGCCACTTACGTGGCTTGATTTGGTAGCGGGGGCAGGATTTGAACCTACGACCTTCGGGTTATGAGCCCGACGAGCTGCCAGACTGCTCCACCCCGCAACTGACATTAGTGATTCTACATATAGCGGCTAAGGAGAACAACCTGAATATGGCGTTTTTTGTTCAGTACAAGCCACTCGTCATGCGCCGAATGCAGCCCTGCACACTCCCAGCAACGCCGCCGGGAACAACCCGAAGCCCAGCACGGCCAATCCATTGACAGACATCATCACGCGCGTGTCCATCGACGCCACCAGCGGCGAACTGTCGATCGGTTTGTCGAAGTACATCACCTTGACCACGCGGATGTAATAGAAGGCACCGATAATCGAGAAAAACACTGCGATACCGGCCAGCCACACCATATCGATGCTGATCACCGCATCGAGCACGAACAACTTGGCGAAGAATCCGACGGT
>JAGRHB010000140.1:0-2090 GCA_020445245.1 Gammaproteobacteria bacterium | reverse complement strand
CCAGGATCACCAGCATGTCCTGCCATTGTGCGAGCAGCCCCCCCATGCCATCGACCAACAAACGCATTGCCAGCGCAAACGCTGCGATCTTGGGTGCGCTGCCGAGAAACAAGGTCACCGCGGTCGGCGCGCCGTGATACACGTCCGGCACCCACATGTGGAATGGCACAGCGCCGAACTTGAACGACACGCCGATCACGATGAATACCAGGCCGAACACCAGGACGGTCTGGTCGGCCTTGCCGCTGGCGATGACAGCGGCCACTTCGGGCAACACCAGTTGGCCAGTGGCCCCGTAGACCATCGAAATGCCGTACAGCAACATCCCCGAGGCGAGTGCCCCCAGGACGAAATACTTCATGGCCGCCTCGGCGCCGTTGTCGGAGTCACGGTTGAACGCCACCAGTGCATACAGGCACAGCGCCAGCAATTCGAGGCCCAGATAGACCGTGAGGAAGCTGTTGGCTGAGATCATGACCATCATGCCGAGCACAGCGAACAGGCCCAGTGCATAGTACTCGCCCCGAAGTATGCCCTGACCGCGCAGGTAGTCCTTGGCATACACGAAGGCGAACAGGGCAATCGACAACAGCCCGGTTTTGAGTGCATCGGCCATCGGGTCGCGCACGAAGCTGCCGTCGAACAGGATCTGCCGCTCAGGGCCGGCACCGACCATCGTGAGGCCGATCGCGCCGATCAGGGTTGCCAGGGCCAGACCGTATGTCAGCAGGCGTGTACGCTCGGTCAGGAACAGGTCGATCACGAGAATCAGGCAAGCAGCCGTAAGGAGAAAAATCTCCGGCAGTGCGGGTTGCAGCGAAGCGAGGTTGTATTGCATACGGGCTTACCGGGTCTGCGCCTTGAATTCGAAAAAAGTGCTCACAGTTTGGTCACGGCAATGTGTCTGACCAGGTTCTCGATCGATGCGTCCATCACCTCGATCAGGGGTGCAGGCCAGAGACCGAGAATCAACACGGCGACCGCCAGAGAACTGAGTACCAATGCCTCTCGCCTGTTGATGTCCTCGAGCGCGGCCACCTTGGCCGAGCCGACCTCGCCATACACGACGCGCTTGACCATCCAAAGCGTGTAGGCCGCACCGACAATCAATGTGGTCGCAGCAAGGAAGGCAAACCAGAAGTCTGCACGGAAGCTCGCCAGGATCACCATGAACTCACCCACAAAACCCGAGGTGCCCGGCAGTCCGGCGTTAGCCATCGCAAAAAACACCATGAACGCCGCAAACCAGGGCATCACGTTCACGACGCCGCCGTAGTCGTTGATCTCGCGGCTGTGCATACGGTCATACAGCACTCCGACGCACAGGAACATCGCCGCCGAGATGAAACCGTGTGACACCATCTGCACCATTCCACCCTGCATCCCGAGCACCGCGCCGCTATCGACGTCACTGCGCGCCAGGATGATAAAGGCGATGAAGAAACCGAGGGTGACGAATCCCATGTGCGCGATCGACGAGTAGGCGATGAGCTTCTTCATGTCCTGCTGCACGAGGGCCACGAACCCGATATACACGACCGCGACCAGCGACATCGTGATGATCAGCCAATCGAGCTCACTGCTGGCATCTGGCGTGATTGGCAGACTGAAACGCAGGAATCCATAGCCGCCAATCTTCAGCATGATCGCGGCCAGGATCACCGAGCCGCCCGTTGGCGCCTCGACGTGCGCATCCGGCAGCCAGGTATGCACCGGCCACATCGGCACCTTCACCGCAAATGCCAGCAGGAAGGCGACGAAGATCAGAACCTGTTCGGTCAGGTTCAGTTTCAGATCATGGAACGCAAGGATTTCCATCGAGCCCGATTTGAAATACATGTAGATCAGGGCGACCAGCATGAACACCGAACCCAGGAAGGTGTAAAGGAAGAACTTTATCGTGGCGTAGACACGGTTGGGCCCACCCCAGACACCGATGATGATGAACATCGGGATCAGCATCGCTTCCCAGAACACGTAGAACAACATCGCATCCAGAGCCGCGAACACGCCGACCATCACGCCTTCCATGATCAGGAAGGCCGCCATGTATTGCGACGGTTTGTACTGAATGACTTCCCAGCCGGCGA
>JAGRHB010000013.1 GCA_020445245.1 Gammaproteobacteria bacterium | reverse complement strand
TCGCCGGTCGTCAATGGGATGTCCTGCTCGTCGTTGCTTAGCCTGTGCGTCTGTACGTCGAGGCGGAATTCGCCGAAAGAAAGCAAGGTGTCTTTGGGATTCACGTGATCCCCGTCGACGGTTTCACAGCGACGCAGCACCGAGCGGATTCTGGCCAGCAGCTCCCTCGGGTTGAACGGCTTGGTCAGGTAGTCGTCTGCACCCATTTCCAGGCCGACGATCCGGTCGAGCTCTTCGCCACGCGCAGAAAGGATGATGATCGGAAGATTCCTCTGTTGACGCAGCCGCCTGCCGATCGAGAGGCCGTCTTCGCCAGGCAGCATCAGGTCCAGGATCACCATGTCGACAGATTGCCTGGAAAGATATAGGTCCAATGCCGTGCCGTCTTCCACCGCATTGACGTCATACCCTTCCTTCGAAAGATAGGTGGTCAGCAATCCCCGGAGCTCGGGCTCGTCGTCGACGATAAGGATGCGCTGTTTCTTGGGTCTCACCGGAAGTCTCCGCGCGCCGATCGTATCGAAACCGTTTCGATACCGGCCTGTTACAACTTGTTACAACTGCGCCATCGCTCAGACAAATGCCCGATTTATTGTAGTTGCGTATTGAAACAGCGCCAATGAATCGAGGAGCGAAGGCAATGAAGGTTGAGCGTATCAGTGCAGTTGAATCAAGTATCCGGTCGTCGGATTTCGGGAGGCTGCGTCGTTCTGCAATCGCAGCTGCGATGTTCGTCGGCAGTGTCATCAGTGTATCCGCTGCATTTGCAGCCGAGCCCGGCATGGACGAACTGAAGAAGGTGATGCAGGGCCAGCTGGAGATGATGAAGCCTGAGCTGAGAACCAAGGTGGAGGGGCTGTCCACTGACACCAAGATGTCGTTGATGGCGATCCTGGCGATGCATAGCCGCAACAGCGAAAGAGCCACCATGCGACAGGTCATGACCGAGGTCCTGTCGGACTTCCAGAGCATCCTGGCGGGCATCATGACCGACAACCCGGAGCATGCCGCGGACAGCGCGCGTCGTCTCGCGAATCACCGGATTCCTGTCGGAGGTCTTCTGCCCTACCTGGGTCTGGAGAATATCAGCGACGAACGTCTTTCAATCCTTACCGGCTTCAACGACAGCGTCGAGGGTAATGCCCTGAAACTCGCGGCTGCCGCGGACAGCGGCGACATGGCGATGGCTGCCTCACTGGTCGGGCCGATCGCGTCCGGTTGTGTCGCATGTCACGGCGTGTTCCGCAGTCAGCCCGGTGTCTCGGATCTACTTCGTTGATGCCGGCGAAACCACCTGGCAACGCCATGTTTCCGAAAACCAGAAAAACATTCGACAAGACTCGCGGCAACCGAGGGGGAGACCTATGAACATCCGTGGCGCCATGATACCGATCTGCCTGGGGTTGGCGTGTGCCCTGCCGGAATCTGCACTGTCAGCTGAAGACGGTACCGGTGGCGGTATGACGTTCGAAGAGCGTCGAACGCTTTCGACCAGGATCAAGCAGCTTCGGGAACTGAGAAAGAAGCTGCCGATCCCGGTACCTGCAGGTCTTTTCGGTATCTATGCGTTCCCTGAAAAAGGCCAGGGTGTTGCCGGCATCAATTTTCAGCACCATGAATTCGAAGGACTGATCCAGGGCAGCAACTCCATCTCCGCACAGACAGCGGTTACCACGGCGCCAAATCGCTTCTTCGGCGATCCCATGCAGCCACCCACTTTGCGTGTCGTACCCAAGAGTGCTCAGGCCGACGTGATATTTCCCTACGCCAACTTTGCGGTCAATGACAGGTTGGCACTGGTCGGCCTGGTTCCTCTGATCAAGAAGAAGACGGTACTGGAGACCTTTGCCGGCCCCGTTGGCACCAACAGTCTTGGTACCAAAGCGGTTCGGTCCGAGGGGATCGGTGATATCAAATTCGGGACCATACTGAAGGCCTACAACAGCGACGACTACCGACACAACATCCTGTTGGATGTCGTACTCAGTGCGCCAACGGGCAGCATTACCGAGGAGGACTACAATCTGACGCCGATGAACACCCTGGTAAAGACCCGCCTGGCTTACGGGATGCAGTTGGGATCAGGTACCTGGGACAGTCTGCTCGGCGTCGTGTACTGGGGCAAGACAGAGAAGTGGGGGTGGGGTGCGCAGTACCTGGCCACCTTGCCGCTGGAGAGCGAAAACAAGGAGGGTTGGCGATATGGTGACAAGCATGAAGCCACGGCGTGGGTGTCCTATGAATGGCGGTCGGACCTCGTGACCTCCGTCCGCCTGCGCGGTGAGACACAAGGCAGGATCAGCGGTATCGATCCGAATATCTACGGGCCCGGGCTGGGCGCCAACCCGGACAACTATGGTGGAGAGCGGGCGGAAGTGGGCGTGGGGATCAACTGGATGCCTGTGTTTGCCAACAACGTCAGCCTGGAACTGCTGCTTCCGGTCTACGAAGATCGCAACGGCGTACAGGCGGCACACGATTTCAGCCTGGCATTCAGCTGGCGCAAAGGGTTCTTCTGAGAGGTCAGGCCACTGGCAAGAGTGTGTGCAGCGCGGATTGCAGGCCGTGAGATAGGCGCGGGGCGATGACTCAGGCCCCGCGCCTCATCAGAAGACGCAGGTCCGCGGTGGCATCGTAGTTTGCGTATCTATCGCGCAGAACCTGTCGCTGGATCTTGCCCAATGCGGTTCGCGGCAGTTTATCGACTATCTCGTAGGCCTGCGGCAGCTGAAAGTCAGCCAGTCGTTGGGCACAAAAGGCCTTGATGTGGCGCAGGTCGGCCTGGGTGTTCCCGGTGGTGATTACCGCCAGGGCGGCCTCGCCGAAGTAGCGGTCAGGCACGCCGATCACTGCGCAGTCTTCGACGCCGGGAGCCTCACGCAGCACTGCTTCGACGTCTTCCGGATAGACGTTGCTGCCACCGACGATGATGATGTCCTTCTTGCGGCCGGCGAGATAGAGGTAGCCGTCGGCGTCAACATGCCCCATGTCGCCGGTGCAGAAGAATCCGCTGCGCATGCTGGCGCTGGTGGCGTCGGGCCGGCGGTAGTAGCCGGAAAATGCGGTCGCAGTCCTGCAGGCGATCTCGCCGATTCTGCCATGCGGCATCGCCTGGCCGTGCTCATCCATGATCATCAGGTCGACATAGTCCAGTGCCTTGCCGACACTGGCGAGATTGTCGCGGCAGTCGGCCGGTGCCAGATTGGTCACGATGCCGACTTCCGATGCGCCGTAGCATTCGTGGAAAGCACAGTCGAACAGGTCGATACAACGCTGCTTGATCTCGGGCCGCAACAGCGCCGAGGAAGACACCATGGTCGTGAGACTAGGCAGGGGAGTCGGATGCCCCAATAGCCATTGCGCGATCAGTTCCAGGTGCGACGAGACCATGATCGCAAATGACACCGCGTGGCTGTTGACTGCCTCGATCCAGCCCTTTGGCGAAAATCGCGGCAGAATCACCGCTGTCGCTCCGATCAGCAACGGCAATAGGGCGAGGCGAAACCCCAGCGAGTGATACATCGGGGTCGAGGTGATGATGACATCGTCATTGTCCAGGCCGTACAGGTCTCTGGCCCCGTCAAGCGAGCGGCGGATCTTGCCGGCCTGGCTGAGCGTGATGGGTTTTGGATCACCGGTCGAACCGGATGTCATGGTCAGCAGGAAGTCCAGTTGCGGATCGGCACCATGACTGCCAAGGCGGTACGGGCGATCGTCGCGGTCCAGTTCACTGAAGTGACGGCAACCGGCGACCGGTGCACCGGTCACCAGCAGCGAGAGCCTGCCATCCTGCCCCGGGGCGCTGTCGAGCAGTCGCCGGCACACTGGGTTGCTGGCGACCACGAATCGCGCGCAAGTCGCCTCGAGCGAGCGTTGCATCGCGACAACCGGCATGCTGGTGGCGACCGGCGCCAGCATTGCACCGAGCTCCGCGGCGGCAAGCATTGTCAGCGTAAACTCGATGCCGTTGTCCAGTGCGACCAGGAGGCAGTCGCCTTCGCGTATACCCATCGATCTCAGCAGGCCGCACAGGCGCCCTGTGAGATCTGCAACCTGGGCGTAACTCAGCGAGCTGTCGCCGAAGACGATAGCCGGCTTGTCGGGTGTGTCCGCCGCATGCGCGAGAAAAAGATCGATGATGTTCATGATTGTGCCGCCCGGCGAAGCGTGCCCAAGGGCTGCACAGCAGACGGACGGTCGAAGTTTGGCCGATCCTGGTCGCCGTCGGCGCGGCAAAGTCGCGGTCTGATGTCCGGGTGGCGGTCGGCGACCGCGTACACGCGCACGTTCGATTGCACGAAGGGTTCGAAGTAGTTTGGGATGATGACGTCATCACGGCCGAAGTCGAGCCGGTGCCACCCTGCATCTGTCATGAGCTGCCCGGTAAAGCCGCTGCATACGAAATCGAGGTATTCGTGACCTTCGCTGCGCATGACCTGAGCCAGTGCGGCGGTGATCGTCCGCATGTGCTGTTCGTCGCCATAGAAGTCAACGACCCGCAGCACAGAGGCGCTGTCGTGCATCGCCTCGCGACAGACCACGATGTTGGCCGGTTCGCCACGCTGCGTGAAGACAAATACACGATAATCATTGATCGGGTGCTCGAAGAAGCGTCGGCAGACGTAGTCCCAGTCTTTGTTTGGTCCGATGTGATCGAATTCCGCCAACGGAAACCCGACCAGCTGGTATGGGTCATGGACCTCGGCAAGCCCGGTATCGGCGTCGTCCCAAATTGCCGGCATTGCCGGCTCAAGGGTGCTGACGCGCGCCAGCGTGTGATGTGTGACATCCGGATTGACAATGAAGTAATGCTCCATCTCGATCCAGTCCATGCCGATGAGGTGGTAGATCGCACGAGTCTGCAGACCAGCACCCGGCGCAGCGAAATAGCGATGCGGCACGTTCGCGATGACGAAGCGGCGCAGCCGCAGCCCCAGCATCGGTTCGCCGATGTCCTCGCGGACCTTCCACAGCGATCCGGCCAGATCGGGCAGGTCCAGGCTGTTGTACTTCATGAAACCGAACAGGCCGACGATATCCTCGCCCCTGGTGGCGATGGCCATATTCAGGCGGTCACCGTCCTGGAAGTCATAGCGGAACAACGCCTCGTTTCGCGACAGGATGTGATCGGCGCGCCAATGCTGATGCATGAATGCCATCAGATGTGCGGTGTCGTCAGGGGTCGCGAACCGGATGTCGACCATCTCAGTGGCCCCGCTTGCCTGCGATGATTGCTGCCAGACCGCACACCGTGCTGATACCGGGGTTGATCAGGTCGTCTTCGATGAAGCGGATGCCGAACTCGTCTTCGAGCGACATCATCATGTTGAATACACCGAGCGAATCGACATAACCGCTGTCGAACAGGTCGGCATCGCGCTGGATGTCATCGGCGGAGATGCCACGTTTTTCGGCGATGTGGTGGACGATGAAGTCTTCTATGGTGTGGTTCATGGCTTTAATTTCGAGATCAGCGATTCACGATAGGGTGTGCAGTGCACGCGCTCCCAGCGGCGCCGCGAGCTGGCCAGCCTGGCAGCGTGGAACAGTGCCAGACCATTGGTCGCATGCTCGATGCCGAACACATGGGGGTTTGTGCTGCGGCCATTCTGCCGCCATTCGATCAGGGCGTCGGCACAGTCCGTGTACAGGTTGGCGAAAGCCTCGATGAAGCCCGAGGGATGGCCCACCTTCATGCGGTTGTAGCGTGCTTCGCCGGCGATGCTCGCCTGGCCACCACGGTCAATGGTCATGTGCATGCCGTCGACGGTGGAGATGTTCAGCTGTTCGGGCTCCATCTGGTACCACTCGGCGCTGCCGAGTTCACCGAACAGGCGGATGCGCAGGCCGTTGCGTCGGCCCACCGCGGTCTTGCTCATCCAGAAGTTCGAGGTCATGCCGCTCGGGTACTCCAGCCACATTGAGATGTTGTCGACAATGTCTTTGTATTGCGAATAGGTGTTGAACTCGGCGTTGACGGTCTCCGGCTCCTCACCGCACAGGAAGTATGCGAGGTGGTGCAGGTGGACGCCGAGATCGAGGCAGATGGTCGGGATGAAGTCGTCTTTCAGGCGCCAGCTCTGTGGTGGCGCGGCGCGGCCGGCAATCGCCGGTGGGCGCACGAAGCCCTCCTGCGGCATCTCGATATGCAGCTGGTGGATCTTGCCGAACTGTCCGGTGCGGATGCGCTGGCGCAGTTCGCGCACCATCGGGTAGCCGCTGTAATTGAAGGTGACGGCGAGGAAATTCCTGGCCGGATTGTATTGGGCGAGCAGGGTCCGCGCGTCGTTGAGGTTCGACACCAGCGCCTTTTCGCAGATGATCGGTATGCCGGCCTTCAACAGGGCCTGGACGATCTCGTAGTGATTTGGGGTCGGTGTCAACACCACCACGGCGTCGAGGCGTGAGCGCTCGGCGAGCAGCAGGTCGCGCCAACTGCCGTACATCCGGTCGGGCGCCACGTGCCAGTGTTCCGCCGTCTGCCGGTTGGTGTCGGCGTCGCGGCTGAACATGCCGGCGTCCAGCGACCAGCGGCCGTCCATCCGGCTTGCGGCATAGTGCGTCTGTCCGACCGCCGAGTTCAGGCCACCGCCAATGAAGCCGAGCGACAGCCGTTGCGCGAGTTCGTGCTCTGCCATGTTTCCCCTCATCTTCAGAAGCCGTGGCGCCGGTTGCGCTCTGGTGTCAAAAAAATGTTGCGTGACCGCGTCGCTGCATATTCCGTACCAGAATGGGAAGTCCCTTCCCCGGCCCGGCGGGTGGTGTGCGGTCGTCGGGAGCTGCGGGGCAGGGAAAGATGCAGCCGGTGCTCAGGCGCCGGCCGTCAGTTCGACCGCCATGTGCTGGTAGCTTTCGAGGCGCGCACGATGGATCCTGCCGGCCGCGGCGGCAGCAAGGATTGCGCAGTCGGGTTCGGCCAGGTGGGCACAGTTGTGAAAACGGCATTGGCCGAGAAAGGGCAGGAATTCACGGAAGCCGCGTTCCAGCTCGCGGCGATCGAGCTGGCTCAGACGAAAGCTGCGCACGCCCGGTGAATCGATCAGTTCACCGCCGCTGTCCAGTGGATAAAGAGTGGCGGCCGAGGTCGTGTGGCGGCCCAGCCCGGTGGCATCGGACAGCCTGCCCTCGGCAATGTCCTGCCGCGGGATCAGAGCATTTATAAGTGATGACTTGCCGACGCCGGACTGGCCGACCAGGATGCTGGTGTGACCGCGCAGCCTCTGCAGCAGCGGGTCCAGGCCGTGCTCTGTCTTGGCGCTGATCTCGATCACCGGGTAGCCGATGGCCTCGTAGTGACTGAACGCCGCTCGGAAACGCGCACGCCCCGCGTCGTCGAGCAGGTCGGCCTTGTTCAGGCATACCAGACCGCCGACCTGGATGCGTTCTGCGGCGACCAGGTACTGGTCGAGGAGGTAGCCGGTCGGCTCGGGCTGCGAGGCGAGGACCACGACCAGCTGGGTGATGTTTGCGGCAATGGTCTTTTCCTGGCCGCCGAAGCCCGGCCGGGAAAGTGCCGTGTGACGCGGCTGCACCGCAACCACCACGCCTTCGCCATTGGCGGTCGGCTGCCACACCACATTGTCACCACACACCACGTCGCCGAGGTTGGCCCGGAACATCGCATGCACCGTGATGCCCCGGGTGTCGCGGATCAGCAGGTTGCGGCCATGCCGCACCACCACGCGTCCATTCTGTTGCTGCGCGTCGCCAGCCGTCGACAATGCGCTTTCGGCCCGTGCGGCGGCATCCTGTCGCCGCTTCTCCTGGATACCCGCGATGCGCGCCTTCTGCTGGTCATTGAGCCTGCGGCGCGCCATGCGTGTTACTTGGTGAACCTGTAGTACCTGGTATTGAGATGCTCAACCAGCAGTGAGAGGTCGTCCGGGAACAGCTTGGTCGCGAGGTTGGCGTCGCAGCGTGCGACCTGCGCCTCGAGCGCCGGATAGCTGCGTACGCGCCGGTCCTCGCGCGTATACACCGTGGTGTCATGGCAGCGCATGCATTGTGCGTCATGGTAGGGACCGGGAGCGAACTCCGCCTGTGCCGCGGTCGGGATGAGACCGAGCAGGGCGGCGGTGAGAGCGGAACGGATAACCATAGACATCGGGATCACTCCTGTGTGATTTACGCCGGGATTTTAGATGACAGGTTGGCGATGCGCACAGGCGCCGGCGGGTGGCTGTGGTGAAACGCAGAGTACAAAGGGTCGGGCGTCAGCGTACTTGCGTTGTCACGGTACATCTTGACCAGGCCGCTGATCAGGTGCCTCGGGTCGGTCTGTGCCGCGGCAAAGTCGTCCGCCTCGAATTCGTGGCGGCGCGACAACCATGCGAGCAGTGGGTTGGCGAACAGGGTGAACACGGGCGCTACCAGCATGAACAACACCAGTGCGGCTGCATTGCCCGGTCGCGTGACACCCAGGCCGGCATAGAACCACTGCTGCCCTGCCAGCCATCCGAGCAGGGCCAGTCCCAGAAGCGACATCAGCGCCGAGATCGCCAGCATCTTCACCACGTGGCGACGTTTGAAGTGGCCAAGTTCGTGGGCCAGCACGGCCTCCACCTCATCGGCCTCGAGGCCATCGAGCAGGGTATCGAAGAATACGATGCGCTTGTTCGCGCCGAACCCGGTGAAATAGGCATTGCCGTGTGCCGAGCGTCGCGAACCATCCATCACGTACATTCCCTTGCTGGTGAAGCCACAACGTTGCAGCAGCCGTTCGAGACGCGCGCGCAGCGCGGCATCATCCAGGCTCTTGAACCTGTTGAACAGTGGTGCGATCCAGATCGGGTAGGCCCAGGTGACGAACAGCGAAAATGTCATCCACAGCAGCCACGCCCACAGCCACCACAGCTGCCCGGCCCGCTCCATCAGCCACAGGATCGCGGCAACCAGCGGCACGCCCAGGATCAGGCCCAGCAGCAGACCCAGCAGGCGGTCCTTGGCGAATCCGCCCGGGGTGGTGCGGTTGAAACCAAACCTGGCCTCGACCCCGAAGGTCCGCCAGATCGACAGCGGCAGATCGATAATCGTGCCGATAAGCACTACCGCGATGACCAGAGCCACGCCGTGCCACAGCGTGCCTGGGCCGATCGAGCCGATTGCATCGTCCAGCCATCCGATGCCGCCTGCGACGGTCCAGCCGAGCAGCACCGCGCTGCCCAGCACCAGTTCCCAGCGCTCGATACCCAGGCGGGCGATGCTGTAACGCGCCGCCGTCTGGTGTTGTTGGAGCGAAATGTCTGCCGCGAACGCCGCTGGCACGACGTCCGCATGTCTGATGATGTGTGTGGCCTGGCGCGCCGCCAGCCACAGCTGCAGCGCGAGACCGGCGATGACGGCGAACATGAATATCATGGTGAAGGTGCTCATGGCCGCGATTCTACGACACCCGGTGGTACGCAGGGGTTATCTGCCAGCCGTGGCAGGGTTGTCCGGGCGCACGGCAACCGCGATGCCCGATACCCGCCAATACCGCTAAACTCCACCGATCAACTTTTGCAGCATGAGGAGTGGCGGCGATGGCGGTTTCCGAGAACAATCTGATCTGGATCGATCTTGAAATGACCGGGCTCGACCCGCAGAACGACCGGATCATTGAGATCGCCACCGTGATCACCGATTCGGACCTCAACGAGCTTGCAGAAGGACCTGTGCTTGCCATCCACCAAAGCGACGCGGTGCTCGGCGCGATGGACGAATGGAATACCCGGCAGCACGGCAATTCGGGATTGACCGAACGCGTACGCCGGAGTCAGGCCGATGCGGCCATGGCCGAACGCGAGACCCTGGAGTTTCTCGAGACCTGGGTGAGCAAGGGGGCATCGCCGATGTGCGGCAATTCGATTTGCCAGGACCGGCGCTTCCTGGCGCGCCTGATGCCGACACTCGAAGACTTCTTTCACTATCGCAACCTGGATGTTTCAAGTCTGAAGGAACTGGCGCGGCGCTGGGCGCCCGAGGTATACAAGGGATTCAGCAAGGATTCGTCACATCTCGCACTGCAGGATATTCGCGACTCGATCGCCGAACTCCGTCACTACCGCGAACATTTCCTGAAGGTCTGAATCATCACACGACAGCGGCACGCGCCGCACCAGGAGGTCGGGGATGGATTACGCCGTATTTCTCAGCTACAGGCGTGCGGACACCGCCGGTCACGCGGGCCGCATCTGCGACGATCTGAAGCGGCGCCTCGGCTACGACGCGGTGTTTCGCGATATCGACGCGATCGCTGCAGGTGCGGATTTCGTCGGCGCACTGCAGACGGCCATCTCGGCCGCGCGCGTATGTATCGTCCTGATTGGAGACACCTGGCTGGAGGTGCAGGCGGCTGACGGTGGGCGGCGCCTGGACGACCCCGGAGACCATGTGCGCCGTGAAGTGGAATTGGCACTGGCAAAGCCGGAACTGACCGTGATCCCGGTGCTGGTCGAGGGCGCGCAGATGCCGCAGGCGCAGGACCTGCCGCCGACGCTGCAGGCGTTGACGCGGCTGCAGGCGATAGAACTTTCAGACAGCCGTTGGGAATACGACATGGCGCGCCTGGCCCACGCGTTGCAGCGGGCGGGCATCGGTAACATGGCAACCACCCGGGTGCCACGCTGGTTCGCACCGCTGATCGGTGTGATGGCCGTGCTGGCGATCGCGATCACGGCCTGGTGCCTGCGCGATCCCACAACCAATGTCGAACACTACGGCGGCCTGTGGTACATGCCGAACGGCAGCTACTGGACGGTGCGCCAGGACACGCAGGGGGAAGGGTTGTGGGTCGAAGAGACCCACTACGAATCGCAGCAGGTGTGGAAACGCGGTCCCGGCAGGATCGATGGGGATGGGCTTGCCGTCGAGCTCAAGCTCGTGTTCGACAAGGAGCCTTTCAGCTACCGCTATCGCATGAGACTTGCCGATGACCGGCAGACCCTGCTCGGTACCGTGGTGCGCTCGGACCGCTCGACGGAGTCAACGCTGGCGCTGACCCGTGCCAGGCATTGAGGCGGCACTGCCACGCGATGTGTTCCCCGCCCGGTGGGTCTCAGCGTAGTGGGACAGTCGGCACGCCGTCGCGTGTGTCAATCCATGTGATGAGCTCATCCACCTGCGCGGGCTGTCGGGTCCCGCGTGCCCTGGCCTCGACGAACGCAGCACGCGCCGCTCCCATCTGCCCCATGTGCAGGTAGGCCATGCCCATGCCGAGGAACGAACGGGTGCCGTTGTCACCCAGGCTGACGGCGCGCTGAAAGCTGCGCACCGCATCTGCATAGCGCCGGTCGAGCAACTGCATCCCGCCCAGCCGGGCGTGTGCCTCGGCCGACTCGGTTTGCACGCGGGTCAATGCCGCGAATACCCGCATCGCGCCCTTGATATCGCCGGCGTCCGCCAATGCCTGGCCGGTGCTCAACGTGGATCCGGACCGGGCGAACGCAAGGTTGGCCAGGCCGAGCACGATGGTGAGTGCGCAGATGATCAGGACGATGAGATGTCGCATCCGACGGTCTCCTATGCAGGTTATTTCAGCGCGCCCTTGCCGTAGCGTTGCTCGAAGCCCATGCGGACCTTGTCTATCTGGTCTTTGTTCATGCCTTCGAAATACCAGCTGTGGCCATCGATGGGCCTGAAGTGCTTCTCGAGCATCGCGTCGGCGAACAGCTCGTTGCCGTCCTTCCTGAGCACGACCTCTTTCAGTTCAGGGATCCATTGGAAGTAGGTGTGCTTCGCGACCTCATACAGCCCGTGCCACCACGTATAGTCGGGACCGTTCATCGAGGCGCCATGGCGCGCACGTCGACCCTCGTGATGCCAGATCTCCCACCAGATCCATTCGATCTTTTCGTCGAATGGGCCCGGGGTTGTGTAGCCGGCGCTTTTCAGTTCATCCATGACGGCCGCGATCGGTTTGGCGAATTTCTCGTTGTACAGCTCCACCACGTCGTCGAACTGTTTGTAGTGACCTTCGATCACGCCCTTGCTGTGACAGGCGGCACATACGTCGGCCATCTTGTCGCGGCGGTCTTTCCAGGTCAGTGTCTGAACCACCCTGGAGCCCCTGGCGGCATCGCCCGCCTGTGGGACCTCGCCACCTTCCTCGACATCGAACTCGTCACCGTTTTCCAGTTTGACCAGGTTGATCTTTTTCGAGATCGGTGGGCGCAGGGTCCACGAGATGCGCTCGCCGACGTTGTGTGTCTTCGGCTGATCGCCGCCGCGGCTCATGTGGCAGGTGGCGCAGGTCGGTGCTGCGGAATAGTCGACGCCGGCAACCCACTTGTCGGATCCGAGATTCATATCGTCCACGTTGGCACGGTAGATGATGCCGTGTTTGGATTCATTGTAGACCTCGATCTGCGGATGGTCGGGACCCACATGGCATTTGCCGCAGGTGTCTGGCGTGCGTGCCTGGGCCTTGGAGAAGCGGTGACGACCGTGACAGGCGGTGCAGGAACCGGCGGAGCCGTCCGGGTTGATGCGCCCGATGCCGGTGTTCGGCCATGTCTCGAGGCTGGGTCTGCCATCCTTGCCAATCTCGACCTTGCCTCCGTGGCACTGCCGACAGCCGGCGTTCACTGCCGCCGGGCCGCCGACCACCTCTCCCAGCAGGTTGTCCAGCGATGCCAGGATCTGTCCCGCCTTGGAATGATGTGAACCGTCCATCTCGTCGAATTCCTGCCGGTGGCAACGCGAGCAGTCCTTCGGCGAGACGATAATGGAAATGAGCTGTTTCTTGTGGACGAAGGCGTCCTTGTCGCCTTTCTCCGCCTTGTGGCAATCGAGACAGTTGACTCCGACCTGTCCGTGTTGACTGTGGTTCCATTCCTGGGTCAGGCCGGGGTTCTCGGTCCAGTGGCATTCGACACATTCTTCACCCGCGGGGTCGCCCCAGTCCCTGCCCGGCGCGCCGGTCGGTTGTGCGGCATGTGCAGCACCGATAGCGAGCATCAGGGCGAGCACCCAAAGAGGGCGACCCAGACAGCTGTCGGCCGCGGACATCCGATGGCTCATGACAGGTTTCTCCCTGGTGCAGGTGGCCGGGTGGGACTACCCCAGTACTTGTTGTTTCGCGACACCGCCGATGTGCGGGCGAACGGCATTGGACCGGAATGGTGTCCGGCCCCTGCGCCGCCGAATCTTTTTTCGCCGAAGATAAAGAAAGGGACGAATGGACGGCCGCTAAATTGCCGCTTGTTTTGATCTGCATCAACCCGACGCGGGTGGCCGATACGACAAAAGTCAAGGCTGGGCACCCTGGTGTATTAGAAAATTATGATGAATTGACGCTGCCGTACCGCGTTGCAATGGAAATCTTCAGGGTGCGGGGTGACGATGCATTCGACGGGCATACCTCTGGATGCCGATCTTCTGCAAGGGCTGTCGTTGTTTGCCGATCTGGACAGGGCCCAGGCGGAGGCGATTGCGCGTGGTGGATGGCTGCAGGAAGAGCCGCGCGCGACCCGAATCCTGAGTCGTGGCGACTACCTGGATGGCCTCTACGCCGTGCTGGAAGGCCACCTGAAGCTTTACATGTTGTCTTGCAACGGCGACGAACGCGTGCTGCGGATCCTGGGGCCGGGGGACAGCTTCGGTGAGGCCATCATGTTCAATTCCATTCCGAGCCCGGTATTTGTCGAGACGCTGTGTGCGGTGAATCTCGCGTATCTGCCGCGCCAGGTGATCAGCGATGCGCTGGTGCGCAGTCCTGATTTCACCGCGGCGATGCTCAGGGGGATGAGCGCCCTGATGCGCGAGCTGATCACGGACCTGGAGACCTGCTGCCTGCAGAATGCGTTGCAACGCACCGTCAGCTATCTGTTGCGCAGCGCCGCCGATCGGCCGCCTCCGCATCTGGAGGTGTGCCTTCCGGCACCCAAATCCGTGATCGCCAGTACCTTGAACATCTCGGCCGAGACTTTTTCCCGGGAGTTGCACCGTCTGCAGGACGAGGGCTACATCGAGATCAATCGCAGGACCATCTACCTGCGGGATCGCGATGGCTTGATCGCACTGGCGGAGGGTGCGGGTCGCGTCGGCAAAGGGGGTTGAGCGGGGTTGATCAGTCGTGCCCGCCGTGGCATCCGAGCGCCCATTCGATGTGTTCGCGCACCAGCGGATCGGCGATATCACTGCGCGCCTGCAGTGACTCGACCGCGTCTTCGGAATCTGTCGCATTGCCCAGCGCCACTGCAATGTTGCGCAGCCAGCGCCGGTAACCGATGCGCCGGATGGCCGACCCTTGGGTGCGTGCAAGAAAGGTACTTTCATCCCAGGCAAACAATTCGCACAACGTGGCGGTATCGAGGCCGTTTCTGGGCATGAAGTCCTGTTCCGGCGTTGGGGTGGCAAACCGGTTCCATGGGCAAACCTGTTGGCAGTCGTCGCAGCCGTAGATGCGGTTGCCCAGCAGCGGCCGCAGCGCATGCGGAATTGCACCTTTGAGTTCAATCGTGAGATACGAGATGCAGCGGCGGGCGTCGACCTGGTAGGGTGCGACGATCGCCTGTGTCGGGCAGCAGTCGATACACGCACGGCAGCTGCCGCAATGATCCGTGAGTGGCTGATCGACCGGCAGGGGCAGGTCGGTGTAAAGCTCTCCGAGAAAGAACCACGAGCCGGCCGTGCGATCGAGCAGGTTGGAGTGTTTGCCGATCCAGCCGAGTCCGGCCTTCTGCGCAATCGCCTTTTCCATCACCGGTGCGGAGTCGACAAAAGCACGATAGCCGAACGGCCCGGTCTCCTCCACGATCAGGTCGGCGAGCCGCTGCAGGCGTCTGCGCAACAGCTTGTGATAGTCGCGGCCGAGCGCGTAGCGTGAGATGAAAGCCCGCGCCGGGTCGTCGAGGATACTTGCCGGGTCGGCCTCGTCGGGCAGGTAGTCCATGCGCGCCGAGATGATGCGCACCGTGCCGGGTAAGAGTTCAGCGGGGCGCGTGCGTTTGCTGCCATGCTGCTGCATGAACGCCATTTCGCCGTGGAAACCCTTGCCGAGCCAGCGATCGAGGTGTCGTTCCGCGTCCTGCAGGTCGGTGTCGGTGATCCCGACCTTTTGAAAGCCCAGGGCACGGCCCCATGACTTGATTTTCCGGGTGAGCTCATTGAAATCGATCGTCGATTGGGATTCCATCGTATAAATAAGATAAACCGATAAGCTGCCTGGGTGCTGATGAACTTCCGAACACTCCCCACCACCGGCGAGTTGCCGCGCGCGCTGTACACCAGCGAACAGGTGCGCGGCTTCGATCGCCTCGCGATCGGGGAGTTTTCGATTCCGGGGCTGGAGTTGATGGAACGCGCCGGGCGCGCCGCCTTCGATCTGCTGCGCCGCCGCTGGCCGCAGGCGCAGCGCGTCGCCGTGCTTGCCGGCACCGGCAACAACGCCGGCGACGGCTTCGT